>CBFGWQ010000074.1:0-16711 GCA_965652575.1 uncultured Arenibacter sp.
CCCCTTAATCATTGGCCGCTACATCCCACCAGAGTCTGGTGTTTAAATCGTCCCCGCCCATTCTGGAAACGGCCTGTTGGTAATTGGCATTGTTGGTCGATTTTACCGAATTGGGATACTGGAACCTTACCGGTACCCTTTTATCGTTTACCGCATCCGGCCCGGCAATAACTTCCGGCATGCCCGTACGTCTCCAGTCGGACCAGGCCTCAAAACCGGTATAAAATAACGCTATCCATTTCTGAAGGGCTACCTTTTCGAGTTTTTCGTCCGTAGTTCCCGTATAGGCCACCGCAGCCTGCGCCATATAGGCATCCAGGTCAAAGGCCTGCAGATCGGCAGCGATCTCGTTCCACCCACCGGCAATGATCCTATCCAAATAATAGGAAAAAGAGGCTCTAATACCATTTTCGTAGTAGGTTGCGGCATCGCCCACGTTTATGAAATTTCTTTCCCTGGCCTCCGCCAAAATAAACTGGAGTTCCGAATAGTCCATGATAATGGTCTGGGAAGCCGTTGGGGAAGCAAGCTCTACATTACAGGCCCTGCACGCCAGAAGTATCCCTATCCTGGATATAAAATTGGACCCCACCTCATTGGGGTTTCCGGACGGACTGTAGCCCAAAGCGGCCTCATCGTCCAAACCATTGGGCATGCCTACATAATCGTCCAGATTGTCGGAATAGATTCCTTTCCCGGAATTGGAAGTAGGTTGTGCAAAAACAATAAGTCTTCTATCGTTAAGCTCCTTTAACCTGGTCTCCAGGGTAAGGCTCAACCTAACCTCATCAAAACTACCGGACCGGGTATCATATTTAGGTTGTGGATTATCGGAATTCCATTGCAACAACGCTGCATCCCCATTGCTCTCAAATATGGGATAGGTTGTTGGATCGCCCATAATCTCGGACATACCGGCCACGGCCTTGGCCTGGTCCACATCACTGATCCTCATCAACAGGCGGAGCCTGAGCGAATTGGCAAATTTCCTCCATTTAAGCACATCGCCACCGTACAATATATCCCCTGTTATATTTTGCGTACCGGTCAATGCCGCATTGGCTGCCTTCAGGTCGGCCAAAAGACCGTCGTATATTTCCTGTTGGGGCGTAAATTCCGGAGTAATATTGTCATCACTGATACCCTTTACGGCGTCCGTATAGGGAACGTCCCCATAGGCATCCGTCAAATAGGAATAAATCCATGATTTAACGATCAGCCCAACGCCGTAATAGTTTTGGCGATCTGGATTTTCCTGGGTATCACGGATAATATTCATGATATCCCGTAGCCCGTCATAGGCATCGTTATAAGGATTGGAGGTAGGGGACCATTGGTAGATATCCCCTGAGGTAAACTGTAACCGGGCCCCATATTGGACCACGGTAAAGCCTTCTTCCCATCCCTGACTTCCCCAATTATAGGCCATTTGTCTCAGGACTCCGGGCAAAAGCAGTTCCGAGGAGGCCTGCTCTGGATAATTGGGATTTTGGTTTATCTCTTCAAAATCTTCCGTACAACCCATAAAAGCTGCCAAAAGAATCATCATGAAGAAACCCTTTTTTGATATATCTATATTTTTCATCTTTATATGCAATTAAAAATCGATTTGTAAATTTAGGGTATATGTTCTGGTGCTGGGATAGGACATATTCTCTATACCGGGCTGTAGGGTACCACCTGAAACGGCAACCGTTTCCGGATCAAAATGTGGATTGTCCGTCCAAAGCGCCAAATTTCTCCCCGTTAAGGACAACCTGGCCTTGCTGATGGGCAGTTTGTCTATAATTTTCTGGGAAAGGCTATAACCCAGGGTAACTTCGCGCAATTTGGTATAGGAGGCATCGTATTTGGCCGCCTCCACGTTATCCCTCTCATAGTAACGGTTGTTGTAGGTCCTTACATCCACATTTATGGTATTGGGCGTATATACCCCTGGGGATGTTTCCAAAACCCCTTCCGCAACGATTCCCGTTTCCCTTCCTTCCAAAGTCTCCTTTAACTGTCCGGAAGTGGACCCTATGGTCTTTGTCATGGACACTACCGTCCCTCCCTGCCGGATATCGAACATAAATCCAAAATCGAGTGACTTATATTTAAAGCTGTTCAATATCCCCAAGGTATAATCGGGGGCGTAATCTCCCTGATATACCAGATCGTCCGTCCTGATGGGGATACCACTGTTGTTTACTATTTTTTGCCCAAAATACTCGCTGTTCGGATCTTCCACACGCAGGAAACCCCTTCCGTAAAGGGCACTTATGGATCCTCCCTCACGGGCTTGGATATAGACACTGTTCCTTGAGGTAAGGGTATAATCTATACCTCCCAGATCGGTAACCTCGCTCCTGTTTCTGGAGTAGTTGAACATGGTGTTCCAACTGAAGCTGTCCGTTCTTACAGGAACTACGTTCAACATGGCCTCGAACCCATAGTTCCTAACTTCGCCCGCATTGATCAGCTTACTGGTATATCCACTGGAAATATCCGTACTAATAGGGATGATCTGGTTCTTGGTCTTACCGTTATAATAGGTAGCGTCCAAATTCAGCCTACTTTGAAACAAACGGATATCGGCACCAAACTCATAGGAAGAGGTAATCTCCGGTTTCAGTTCGGCATTCGGAATCAAGGAAGATTCCGTTAAAACGGGATTATCCCCAAAAGGATTCTCATTTAAGAAAAAACTGGATAACTTATAGGGGTCGGTATCGTTACCTACCTCCGCATAGGCCGCCCTTAATTTGGCAAAGGATACAAATTCCGGCATTTTGAACATATCACTGGCAATGGCACTCAGGGTAACCGAAGGATAGAAATAGGAATTATTATCCGTGGGCAGGGTACTGGACCAATCGTTACGACCGGTAATATCCAGAAAAAGCAGGTTGTCATAGGCAAAACGGGCAAAACCGTAGAGACTGTTGATCCTCTTCTGCTCGTTGTTGGTACTTACCTCCAAGGGCCTTCTGGTATTATTGAAGGAATACACGCCCGGGTTGATCAATTGGGGCGCCACCGTTTGGGTATACTCCTGCTTCTGGCGAAATTGGTTACCACCGGCGGAAATATTTACGTTCCATTTTTCGTTGAAGGTCTTGTCATAGGACAAAAGGAAATCCGTATTGGACTCTTCAAAGAACACATTGTCCTCCCTGTAGTACCCCAAAGGAAAACGTTGGGTGCTAAAAGCCCTTTTCCTCTCCCTCAGGTCCCGATAAAAATCCCTTCCGGTCCTTACCATAAGGTTCCAATTATCGTTTATTTCGTAATTGGCGCTAATGTTCCCGTATACCCTATCCTTGTTCTGGGAGTTGGTATTCTCAAATACGTTGAAGAAAGGGTTATCGTGATAATTATAGTTATAGTTGAACTGCTGCAGCCCTTCCCTTCCGGGCATCCAATAATCCCTCAAACTATTGGTGTTCAATTGCCTGCCGTACCAAATGAACAGGTACATGATACTTTCCGTACCATAGCTAAGGGAAGGCCTGTTATCGCTATCGGATTTTATATAATTTACATTGGTATTGATCGTTAACTTATCCGTCAGGTTAAGGCCCGTATTCAAATTGAAGGTATTTCGCCTCAGGTCCGTATTGGGTACAATACCCTCCTGATCCAAATTTTGGTAGGAGAACCTGATATTGCCCAGGTCTCCCGACTTGGAGATGGCAATACTATTGGTCTTGGTATAGCCCGTATTGAAGAAATCCAAGGTATTGTCCGGATTGGATACCCAGGGTGTAGGGGTAATTGGCGAATTGCTTACCAAATAATCCCCGCCTCTGGTCCCATCTGCCCTGGGAGAATCAAATTGGGGAATCATTAGTCCGGTATCCAATCTAGGACCCCAACTTTCATCCACACCATCGGCAATACCACTTCCACTTCCGTCCACAAAGGCAAACTGCTGATTGTTGCCCTGGCCGTATTCGTTTTGCCAATCCGGCAATAGCAGGACACTTTCCATGGAGATTCCGGAATTTATGGTAATCCCCAATTGGCCCTTTTTGGAGCTTCCCTTCTTAGTGGTTATGATAATGGCCCCATTGGCTGCCCTGGCACCATACAGTGCCGCAGCGGCAGGACCTTTTAACACGTTGATGGATTCTATGCTCTCCGGATTTATTTCCGCGGCCCCGTTCCCATAATCCACTTCTTGGGTACCCGAACCGCTGGATCCTACAATTTCATTGCTTATGGGAGTACCGTCCACAATAAAAAGAGGGGAGTTGCCATTGATGTTCAAGGAAGCATCGCCCCTTATGGATACCCTGGCGGAACCGCCCAGGCCAGAAGGGCTATTGGTGATCTGCAGACCGGCTACCTTGCCGGAAATACCGTTCAGAAGATTGGGTTCCCTAGCGGAGGATACCTGGTCCGCATCGAGCTCCTGGGAGGCATACCCCAGGGATTTCTTCTCCCTTTTGATCCCCAAAGCGGTCACCACCACCTCACTTAGACCGGTGGCGCTCTCCTCCAAGGTTATGGATACATCTGTCTGTCCATTAACGGCCACTTCCTTGGTGGTATAACCAATATAGGAAACCGTTAAAACAGCGTTCCCACTATTTACACTGAGGGTAAAATTACCGTCAAAATCGGACTGGGTCCCGTTGGTCGTTCCTTTTTCCAATACGTTGGCCCCGGGCAATAAATTCCCCTCACTGTCCACAATAGTCCCATTTACCACAAACTGCTGATAAACCTCGACCTTTTCTACATCATCCCTTTTGATGGTAGAGGTTACTTTTTCGGGTTTTAGCACTATCTGCTTATCCAACACCTCATAGGTAATGTCCATATTGGAAAAAATTCTGTCCAGAATTGTAGTGATCAATTCCTTATCAGCGTTTACGGAGACGATTTTTTTATAATCCACCTCCCTGTCATTGTACATGAATTTGAATTCTGTAAGCGACTCGATTCTGTTCAGCACACTTTCGATACTCACATTTTCGAGGTTCAAAGTAATTTTGGTCTTTTGACCATAGGTTTCATTGGCATGAATTTGAAAAAGCGAAACAACAAGTAACATTAAGGTAGTAAGTTTCATCTTCAAATCATATTGTAGCCGAAAATAGAATTTCTTGCCCGGCTTGATCAGGTTTTTCATATTTTTGTAATGTTTTACGTGGTTAATCATTTTAATCACACCTAATCGGGAAGTGTTGGCGCACTTTCCGATTTTTTTTGCTTTTAAACCCCTATATTTTAGATGTTCGGCAAATATTATTATGTGTGATCCGTTTAAATTTCAGGATGTCTAATTCATTGGCAGTTGGTTTGTTTAGTTAGTTGATAATTATTTGTCTGTCGTTGATCTTGTAATCCATTTCATAGGTTAGATTGAAGGTTTGAAACACTTGGTCTATGGTTTCAATATCAAAGCTTGCCGTAAACAATTCCTCATCCAATTTTGAATTATTGTTTATAATCTCCACATTATAATGCCGCTCCAATTTTTTTACGATGTTCTTAAAGGGCACGTGCCTCAATATGATCTTCCCGTTCAGCCAGTCGGTATGCATGGCTATATCCGCCTCCTCTATTAAAATTTGCTTATTGTATTTGTTCCATTCCGCTTTAAATCCGGGTTCCAACAAGGAGGCCTTGGAAGAATCAAAAGTGTCCTGTTTGTTGTAGACCGAAACGGATCCCTCCAAAAGCGTAGTATTCACAAACTGATCTTCCGGATAGGAGGACATATTAAATTTTGTCCCCAGCACACGTACGTTTAACTGGTCCGTATTGACAATGAATGGATTTAAAGAATCCTTGGCAACATTAAAAAAAGCTTCCCCGTCCAAAAAGACCTGCCTGTTTTCCGCATTTAGGAATTGTACCGGGTATTTAAGGGATGTTCCGGAATTAAGGGTCACCTGTGTTCCATCGGAAAGCAATAGGTCAAATCGCTTGCCATAGGGTACCGTAAGCGTATTGTAGACCAACCCTTCTTTTGATGTCACGTTATTTTTATAGATTAATCGCGACCCCTGTTGTGCCCCCAATACATTCCCCTCTGAATCTACGACCTTGGCGGTTCCCTCCTCGGAAATTACTTCAATACTCCCATTCTCCAACTGTAATATAATAGCATCCTCAGGAATTATTGGTGTAGCACCGGAACCTATAAAAGTATCCTTGAATATATAGCCTAGCCCCACAAGAATTACTAAAATAGCTGCTGATTTCAAAATTGTACGCGAAAGACGACGTCTATTGCCCGAGGCAGGTTTTTGGGCACCGACGATACTGTGGTAGGAACCATCCAGGTCCATATTGGTTTCCTCCAAAGTGGAAGCAATATGTTTTGCCTTTAAAAGATTGAATTTCATGGCGTTCCTATCGGAAGCAATGATCCAATCCTGGACTTCTTTTTCTTCTTTTGAAGTTGCGGTACCCCTAAGGTATTTATATATTTTTTGATCCAACATCGTCTTGTATTACTATATTAAGACGACTCAGCAGGGATTTACACCTAGTGCCGGATAAAAATTTATTGGGAAATAGTGATAAACTCCCTTAAATGGAGCCTCATATGTCTTAGGGCATTTGCAATATGGTTGTCTACCGTTCTGTGCGAAACACCTAATTCTGCAGCTATTTCACTATGCTTTAAGCCTTCCAATCGACTCTTCTTGAAAATATTTTTACATTTTTCAGGTAACAATTCTATGCTCTGAACAATTTTATCTTCCAATTCATTTTCCAATAGAAGGGAAGCTGCCTCATCCTGAATAAATTTATATTGGATCTCGGATTTAATACGGTAACTGTTATCCAAGTAGTTCCTTTTGACCTTTTCGTGTTTCAATTGGTCCAGACATAAATTCTTGGTCATGGTGTACAGATAACTATTGATATTGGATACTTCGCCCAAGCATTCCTTGTTTTCCCATATTTTGAGGAATACGTTCTGAACTATATTTTCGGCCTCCTGTTGATAGACCAGATAGCCTCTGGCAATATGTACCAATTTGGAATAGTAGAGCCTGAACAAGGTCTCGAACGCATATTTCCCTCCCTTTTCCAAAAGGGAAAGAAAAAACTCGTTATTGATATTGGGCTGCCCTTTTTCCAATTTACAAATGGGTTTACATTTAGCTTACCTATCCGGAAAGTTTTCTATTTCCATGATTGGCCTATACATCCGACTATACTTTCACCATCAGCATTATTCTATATCTATATATAATAATATTCAACTTATGCGATATATAATATTTCAAGGATATCCGATTCATTTTCCTTGCCAATGTCCGAACCTACGAAATTTTAATTCCACCCCAATTTAACAAATAATTATAATTTAACCAAGAATCAATTTTTTTAACTATATAAATAAATATTGATTTTAGGTTTTCTTAGATTAAAGGATATTAATTGTTTATTTCTGCAATTTTAACAGGCCTTTTTTCCTCTAATGATTTTATTGCTGCCAAGCCAATTTGAAGCGATTTTAAGCCATCCCTACCATCTACCGTTACGGTATTACCGTTTTTAAGGCTTGCTACATAACTGTCCATTTCGGATCTATAGGCTGCCGCATACCTTTCCAAAAAGAAATGCAGGGGCAATGACCCATGAATTCCCTGTTTTGTATACAGACGATGTGAATCTTCATAATTATTATCGGCCTGTGCCATGCCCTTGGAGCCAAATACTTCTATTCTTTGGTCATAGCCATAGGCCGCCTCCCTACTATTGTCTATTACGGCCATGGTCCCGTCCGTATAGGTCAAGGTAACTATTGCGGTGTCTATGTCCCCTGCCTCGCCGATGGCCGGATCTACCAAAACGGCGCCTTTGGCATATACTTCCTCCACTTCCTTGCCCACTACAAATCTGGCCATGTCAAAATCATGTATGGTCATGTCCAGAAACAGCCCACCGGATTGCTTGATGTAGCTAACCGGGGGAGCTCCTGGATCCCGACTCGTAATCTTTACCAAATGGGGCCGTCCTACCGCACCCTCCTTTACAAGATCATGGACTCTTTTAAACTCCTTATCGAACCGGCGGTTGAAACCCAACATCAATTTAATGTTGGCCTTGTCTACCACCTCCAATACCTGGACCACCCGCTGCATGGACAGATCCAAAGGTTTTTCACAGAAAATATGGATCCCGGCTTTGGCGGCCATTTCAACATAATCGGCATGGGTATCCGTAGGGGAACATATCACCACGGCATCAAAGGGGGCAATGGCCAATAGCTCTTCAAAGGTACTGGCAATATGGGGTATCTTCTTTTCCTGTGCATATTTCCGACATTCTTCCATGGGGTCCATTACGGCCACCACTTCCACATTTTCCATCCCGAGCAGATTTTCCAAATGGATCTTTCCAATCCTTCCCAATCCTGCCACGGAAAATTTAACTTTTGTCATAGATGTATATTTCTTTATAGTTGTTTTATGAATAGTGAATTGTCTAAAGACCTAAGGATTTTATAAAATCCCTATTGGCCTGCGCACATACCTTTGGATTTCCCATGCCCGGTAAAATATCCTGCTCCACTACGATCCAATCGTTGTACTTCATTTCTTCCAATATCTTTACAATAGATTGAAAATCTACCGCACCTTTCCCCAGTTCACAGAACACCCCCCTTTTAATGGCATCAAAATAATCCCCGTTGGCTTCTCTGGAAGCCTTTGCCGCTTCAGGGCTATAATCCTTAAAATGGACATGCCATATCCTATTTCCATACTTTTTCAGGGCCTCCACAGGATCACCTCCACCAAAGGCATAATGCCCCATATCCAGACACAGGCCCAACAATTCCGGATCCGTCAAGGCCATAAGCATATCTATTTCCTCCGGAGTTTCTACATACCCTGCACAATGATGGTGGAACACCGTTCTTATACCATAGGCATCCTTAACCGCCCCGGCTATCTTTTCCGCCCCGGCGGCATAAACTTTCCATTGGTCTTCCGTGAGTCCCATGGCCGCAGTGATCCTACCTGCATTTTTGGTACGTTCGGGAACGGATCCGTTATCGTCCGCCAGTACAATAAAAGAATTCTCAAATCCGGCATTGTACATAAGTTCGGCAACCTTCAATGCCGAAACAACGCCGGCATCATGGTTGGTGGATTTTGCCAAAGCAACGGGTACAAAAGCGCCCAAAAGTGACAGATGTCTTTTGTCCAACTCCGCTCTGAGCAAGCTCGGGGTGGTAGGCATGTATCCCCAATCCCCCAATTCGGTACCTATATATCCTGTTTCCCTTATTTCGTCCAGCACCTGTTCAAAACCGATCTCTTCGGATTTTTCTTCCAGATCAAATTCCAGGGCGCCCCATGAACAGGGAGCATTTGCGATTTTCATCATGTTACGATCCTATTAAAATTTTCTTGACCATATATTGGGCCATCTTTCTATAACTACCTTGGTCTGTGTAAAAAATTCTATGGCATGTTTGCCCTGACCGTGCAAATCACCAAAAAAGCTATCCTTCCATCCGCTAAAAGGGAATTGTGCCATGGGGGCCGCCACTCCTATATTGATGCCGATATTTCCGGCATCGGCCTCATTTCTGAACCTTCTGGCATTGGCGCCACTACCTGTAAACAAACAGGCCATATTACCGTAATTGCCCCCGTTCACAAATTTAAGGGCATCGTCTATATTCTTCATGGAAATGAGGCTCATAACGGGACCAAAGATCTCCGTTTTGATCAATTCCCTATCCAATGCCACATCTTCCAATATGGTCGGGTTTAGGAAATTTCCCTTCTCATAGCCGGAAATGGAGGCATTTCGGCCATCCAAAAGCACTTTGGCCCCCTCATCGATTCCTTTTTGTATCAATCCTGTTATCCTGGCCTTGCTTTCCGGAGTAATTACCGGACCCATGTTAACATCCCTATCCAATCCATATCCGGTAGTTCTGGATCTGACGGTCTCGTAAAGGGCGTCCTTGATCTGTCTTTTTTGATCATCTACGGTGATGATCGTGGAAGCGGCCAAACATCTTTGGCCCGCACATCCATATACGGAATCGGCTATAATTTTAGTGGACATTTCGATATCCGCATCCGGTAGTACCACCACTGGGTTTTTAGCTCCCCCTTGGGCCTGGACCCTCTTGCCATTGGCCGTACCCTTGGAATAAATATATCTGGCAACGGGGGTACTGCCCACAAAACTCACTGCCTTAATGGTAGGGTGTTCCAAAATGGCATCCACGGAATCCTTTCCACCGTGCACCAGGCCAACAAGTCCCTTTGGAATATCCAATTGGTCCAAAAACTCAAAAATCTTCATCATGGTCATAGGCACCTTCTCCGAAGGCTTTACCACAAAAGCGTTACCGGTGGCTATGGCATAGGGCAGGAACCAAAAAACGATCATACTCGGAAAGTTGAAGGGGGTTATACAGGCGGTCACACCAAGGGGCTGTCTTATCATCATCTCATCTATTCCCGTAGCAATATCCTCAATAACATCTCCCGCCATTAACATTGGTGTCCCACAGGCCACTTCAATATTTTCGACGGCCCTCTGGATTTCCCCTACAGATTCCCCATAGGTCTTTCCGGATTCCTTGGTAATGATCTCCGCAAGTACTTCGGTATTTTCCTCCATTAGGGCCTTTAGGCGGTATAGTACCTGGACCCGCTTTAGTACGGGTACCTTACTCCATTCCCTATACGCTTTTGAAGCGGCCTCCACGGCCAGATCAACATCCTTCCGGGTATCATTACCGTAAGGAACCTTGGCCAAGATTTCCTGTGTGGCCGGATTTACAATGTCTATTGTTTCTTTTGAAGTGCTCGGTACCCAAACACCATCGATATAATTTTTTAGAATTTCCATTTTCAAATTATTTAATATTATTGATCTAAGTAGTTCCGCTAATGGTTGTTCCAAAGCAGGACATATATTAACACGGTAATGGCGCACAAACCAATGGACATTGGAATGGTATATTTCCACGTTTTTAGGTTTACCGCGCCAACATCGGTAATTTCATATTTGTTTTCATTGGGATAGAAATAGGACACCGAATACATAATGGCCACGTTCAGCAAAAACTCTATTCCCCACAAATGCACAAAATGAATACCGTGGGATGTATAGCCCCAAGTCATAAAAATATAAAAACAAAGCCCGAATATAAGGGCTACCTTTGCCCCCATTGCCGAGACCTTTTTCATAAAGAAACCGGCCAATAAAATGGAGGCGATCGGAATAAAGAATATGCCGTTCAATTCCTGTAGCAATTGGTACAGTCCGTCCGAAGCATTCGCTACCATCGGTGCGGCAAAAATGGCCATTACCGCTAAAATGGCGGAAGTAGCCTTCCCTATCCTTACCAGTTTATTATCACTGACATCCTTTGCGATATGCTTCTTGTAAATATCCATACTGAACAGGGTAGCCACAGAATTCAGAACAGAGTTAAAGGTACTCAGTACCGCCCCCATAATGACGGCCGCAAAAAAGCCTATCAACCAGACCGGCAGCACTTTTTTGACCAACTGTGGATAAACGGTGTCCTGTTGATCAAAATAGGTATCCTGAAAATAATAGTAACAAATTACCCCTGGCAATACAATGATCAAGGGGATCAAGATCTTGAAAAGTCCCGTTATCAACAATCCCTTTTGGGCCTCCTTCAGGTTTTTCGCTCCCAAGGCCCTTTGAATGATCGTCTGGTTCATTCCCCAGAAATAGAGCTGATTAATGATAAGGCCCGTAAACAAAACTTCGAAGGGCAGTACCGAATCCCTTGCCCCTACCACATTGAATTTTTCGGGGGCATATTCGTATACCTTGACCAATCCTTTCCAGATATTGTTATCCCCTATGGCCATCAACGCCAAAACCGGTATCAAAAGCCCCCCCAATAAAAGTCCAAATCCATTAATGGTATCGGAATAGGCCACGGCCTTTAAGCCTCCAAATATGGCGTATATGGACCCTATGACCCCAATAATGACCACTGTAATCCATAAGCCTTCGGATTTGCCCACCCCTAGGGCCTCCGAAACCCCAAAAAGGCTTTCAATACCTATGGCCCCGGAATACAAAACGATGGGCAACAAGGTCACCACAAAGGAAAAAATAAGAATAGCGGCCACCATGGTCCTGGTCATCCCATCAAATCTGCTTTCCAAAAACTGGGGTATGGTGGTAAGTCCCATCTTTAAATATTTGGGCACAAAAAAAATGGCCGCAATAACCAGGGCTATGGAAGAGGTGACTTCCCAAGCTATTACAATAAAACCATTGACATAGGAATTACCGTTCATTCCTATAAGATGTTCGGACGAAATATTGGTCAACAACATGGAACCCGCAATTACGATCCCTGTTAAGCTTCTGCCTCCCAAGAAATAACCATCGGATGAGGCTAGGTTAGTTTTTCTAAGACTGTACCATGTAAAAAAGGCAACTCCTCCGGTAAAAAGCAGGAATGAGGTTAGGATAATGATCAGTTCGGAATTCATAAGGCTGGTTGGTTAAGGTCTATAAATAATATTTTTGGGTCTTCTTGTTCTCCCTATAGGTTTCCAAAGACTTCTTTACACCACTTTTCTCCGATACTTCGGCCACGGCCACATCCCACCAGGCAAATCCCGGAACAGCTTTTTTGCGGTCCACTTCAATATAGATCACGGTAGTCCTGTCCAAGGTCTTGGCCGTTTTCAGGGCCTCGTTCAATTCCTTCACATTGGCCGCTTTAATCACATGGGCTCCCATACTGGCGGCATTGGCCGCATAATCTATGGGCAACAGTCCCCCGTCCAACTGATCGGTTGCTTCATTTCGATATCTGTAATAGGTACCGAACCCTTCGCTGCCCAGGGAACTGGAAAGGCTTCCAATACTGGAATAACCATCATTGTTCAAAAGAATAATGGTCATCTTTTGTTTTTCCTGGATCGATGTTACGATCTCTTGTGACATCATCAGGTAACTGCCATCGCCTACCATCACATATATCTCACTTTCAGGGCGTGCCATTTTGGCCCCCAGACCACCGGCAATCTCATAACCCATACAGGAATAACCGTATTCCAAATGGAAGCCTTTCGGGTTTCGCGTCCGCCACAATTTATGAAGGTCTCCGGGAAGACTTCCCGCGGCGCACAACACTATATCCCCAGGGTCGGAAAAAGAATTTACGGCCCCGATCACCTCTCCCTGAAAAGCGGGCACCCCGTTCTTCTCCGCATAGATATCCTCCACAAATTGATCCCAGCCCTTATTAAAACCCTCCACTTTTTCACGATAGTCCGCATCCACTTTAAAATTGGACAACTCCCTATCCAAAGTTTCCAATATGGCCCTGGCATCCCCTATCAATGGCAATGCCCCGTGCTTAAAGGAATCGAATTCGGTTACATTTATATTTATAAAACGAACCTTGGGGTCTTGGAAAGCCGATTTGGAAATGGTGGTAAAATCGCTATATCTGGTACCCACCCCTATGACGAGATCGGCCTCTTTTGCCATTGCTATGGCCCCGGGAGTTCCGGTTACTCCGGCCGCCCCCAAATTTTGCGGTTCGCTATAATCCAAGGAACCCTTTCCCGCAAAGGTTTCGGCAACGGGTATCCCCGTTCTATTGACCAATTTTTTCAATATAACCGTTGCGTCACTGTATATAGTACCCCCTCCCGAAATAATCATAGGTCTCTTACTTTCCTTGATCAGGGCAATGGCCCTGGACAACAGGGTCTGGTCCGGCATGTTCCTACCTATATACCAAACGCGTTTTTGGAACATTTCCTCGGGAAAATCAAAGGCCTCCGCCTGCACGTCCTGGGGAATGCATAGGGTAACCGTTCCTGTTTCCGCTTGGGAGGTGAGTACCCGCATTACTTCCGGCAAGGCGGTGATCAATTGTTCTGGCCTGTTGATCCGGTCCCAATATTTGGATACGGGCTTAAAACAATCATTCACGGATACGTCCTGACTTACATTGGATTCCAACTGCTGCAATACCGGGGCCACCTGCCTGGTGGCAAATATATCGCCGGGAATCAGGAGAACCGGAATTCTGTTAATAGTGGCCGCAGCGGCACCGGTAAGCATATTGGTAGCCCCCGGACCAATGGAAGAAGTACAGACAAAGGTCTGTAACCTGTTCTTTACCCTGGCAAAGGCCGCTGCCGTATGCACCATTCCCTGTTCGTTACGGGCTACGTAAAATGGAAAATCGAGATTTTGGTGCAGCGCCTGTCCTATTCCCGCCACATTGCCATGGCCCAAAATTCCAAAGCAACCGGCAAAAAACCTGTTCTGGATCCCATCCCGTTCAACATATTGGTTCTTTAGATATTCAATGGTGGCCTGGGCCACGGTAAGTCTTTTTGTTTTCATCGCTTATAAAATTAAAATCCGCCCTTTTTATCTATAAAGTCCATGGACTCTTCCAAGGTCGGCATAAAATTGGCACAACCTTTTTTGGTAACCACTTGTGCACCGCTGGCGTTGCCCATTCGGCATGCCTTTTTTAAACCCCAGCCTTGCAAAATTCCATATAGGAACCCACTGGCAAAGGCATCACCTGCACCCAGCACGTTCAAAACCGCTACGGGAAATCCGGGAACATCCTCCCTGGAACCATCTTTTTGGTAAATACTTGCCCCCTTTTCCCCTCGTTTCACGATCAGGGTCTCTATTCCGGAGGAAAGCAATTGTTTTATGGATTCATCGATATCGCCCTTAATTTCGGGTGCCGAAATTTGTTGTTCCTTAATGGTCACCTGGGAAGAATCGATCAGGGTGGCGGCCAGGATCTCCTCTTCGGTACCAATGGCCATCCTTACCCTGGGCAAAATGGCCCTTACCGTTAATCCGAATGCCCTATAATCGTGCCATTGGTCCGCCCTAAAATCCAGATCGAGCACCACATCCACATCGTTCCTATTGGCTATTTCCGTGGCGTAAAAAGTAGCACTCCTTGTAGGCTCTATGTTCAATGCGGTACCATTGATCAACAATATCCTATAATCCTGGATATTGGCCCTATCCACATCATCGATATCTACCTGGCTATCGGCCGCATTATCCCTATAATAGACCAGGGGAAATTTATCGGGAGGTTCTATACCAAGTACCACTGCACTACTTCTGGTACCTTTTTTTACAGGAATGGCATGGGTATTTACCCCTTCCCTTTTCAAGAAATTCAGGATAAACTCTCCCACCTTATCGTTCCCTACGGCGGTTAAAAGACTGGCATTGACACCCAATCTTGCACAGCCCACGGCTATATTGAGTGGAGATCCTCCCACAAAGGCATCGAACCCTTTGATATCATTAAAGGGAGCCCCGATATTCTGGGAATAAAGATCGATACTGGACCTTCCAAACGTAATTACATCAAACTTTTTATCGCTCATTTTAAATTATAGTTTATTCATTTCCACGGTTACCAATGGCAATCTTTTATCCTTTGAGGTCCATGAATTGTAGATCCATTCATGATCGGGATCGGTGGAATTGGCCAGGCATTGGTCCGTCCCTGCTAAAAAATTGAGGTAATAACAATGAAAACCATGTTCGGCCACCACCGGATGATAACCTTTGGGGATCAATACCACATCGTTATGTCTTGGCCTAACTATTTCGTCCAGGGACCTATCCTTGGTATATACCTGTTGTATGGCGTAGGCCTCGGGCTTCTGGAACTTATAGAAATAGGTCTCCTCCTGAATCGGCTCCAGAACCGTACCGTCCGTGTCCACCAATCTTTCATCGTGCTTGTGGGCAGGAAAGGAACTCCAATTACCGGAAGGCGTATACACTTCCCGTACTACTATTTTGCTACAGCCAAAACCCGGTGGCACCAGATCATTGAACTGTCTAGTGGCATTGTCCCCTCCAAAAATAACTACGGGAGTATCTTCGGGAGTCACGAACTTGGCCGGAAAATCCTCATCCACCTTGCACCAACCGTATCCTATGTCCAAGGTATCGCTCAATGCGGTCAATGTAAATTTGCTATTGCGCGAAAGGTATAAGGTATGCGCCACCCCGTTAAAAACATCCTTTCGGCCATTTTTGGTTTCCCAGTTCCCCCGGTTGCTTTCCACTTTGAAGTTGCCTCCCAAAAGTACGATCACCATTTCGTTACCTTGGGTGTCATGTTCCCAAGTTTCCCCCTTAAACATGAGCCTGGCCTCAAAATTGAGGTATTCCCACTTGGCCGATTTGGTGGTGATACTATGGTATATTCCCGTTTTGGATATTGGTTTTATTTGTAAATGTGAACTATGTTCCATACTATTTCATCTTATATCTTTATGTAACTTGTTTTCCCTGTGGCACCTAGGAGATCGAACTTTTCCAGCATAAATTTTTCGTATTCCGCCATATAGGTCTTTCCCGGAACTACGGGATCAAATAACTCGGGAGTATCCTTAAAGAATTCCCTGTGTACCCTTGTCCACAAAAGCCTGGTATCTGTGGCAATATTGATCTTACAGACCCCATAGGCAATAGATTTCACTATCTCATGGGGCGAAACGCCTGAAGCTCCTTCGTTCAAATTCCCCCCTGCCCTGTTGATCCTTTCTATTTCTTCCAAATTAACGGCGGAGCCACCGTGCAATACTATCGGAAACCGGGGCAATCTCTGTTGGATTTCCTCCAATATGGTAAACTGTATCCCATCCCCTCCTGAAAATTTGTAGGCCCCGTGACTGGTACCTACTGCTACGGCCAAACTGTCGCATCC
>CBFGWQ010000075.1:0-16519 GCA_965652575.1 uncultured Arenibacter sp.
ATGGGAAAGAGTTCCAGACCCTGAGAAAGGATGGGGATATAGAAAAAGCCTTTTCCCTGGCCGATAAAATTTTGGAGCGCACCTATGAATCGCCCTTCCTGCCACACAACTGTATGGAACCCATGAATTTTTTCGCCAATATTACCGATGAAAAGATCCATCTGGTAGGTCCTGTACAGACCCCTGAATTTGCTGCCACTGCGGTAGCGGGGATGTTGGGCAGGGACGTAAAGGAGGTTCATTTGGAGATGACCCGTATGGGAGGAGGTTTTGGAAGGCGATTGTACGGGGATTTTGTTTATGAGGTGGCAGAAATTGCCAATGCGATAAAAAAACCGGTCAAGTTGGTGTTTTCCAGAGAGGATGACATGACTGCCGGCACCTATCGCCCAGCTATAAAATATAGGATCAAAGCGGCAATAAAAAACGGTCAGGTAACCGCATATTATTTAAAGGAGGCTGCCATTGGAGGGAACATGTATGGATTGATACCCAATTTCTTTCCTGCCGGGGCCATAGAAAACTATCAAGTGGATGTGGCCAATTATCAAAGTAACATTACCACCGGGGCATGGAGGGCGCCTTATACCAACTTCCTGGCCTTTGCCGAACAAAGTTTCTTTGATGAACTGGCAGAGACCATGGAAGTGGACTGCATCCAATTGCGCCTCGATCTATTGGAAAAAGTTAAGGGCACTACGGACAAGCGTATCGAATATTCCCCGGAACGCATGCAGCAAGTAATTAAAGTGGCCGTGGACAGATCCGGATGGGGCAAAAAAGGGGAAGGCATATTCCAAGGTTTTGCTGCCTATTATTGCCATAATTCCCATGTTGCGGAAGTGGCCGATGTTGAAGTGGAAAACGGAATGCCCGTTGTAAAAAAAGTTACCTGTGTGGTAGACTGCGGAATTGTAGTAAATCCTTTGGGCGCCAAAAACCAAATTGAGGGTGGCGTATTGGATGGGGTAGGCCATGCCATGTATGGGGACTTCGACTTTGTGGACGGAAGGCCCCGATCCCAGAACTTTGATAAATACCGATTGATCCGGATGGGGGAAATTCCTGAAGTGGAAGCCCACCTCATACAAAACGATCTTGCACCGACCGGATTGGGGGAACCAACCTTGCCTCCTGCCGGTGCCGCCGTAGCCAATGCCCTGAAAGCCGCTACAGGAAATAGGTTTACCCAACAACCATTTTCCAAATTTCCTGAACTAATGAAAGTACCAACAAAAGCAATAATAGGATAATATGACCATACTACTTTTTGGCGTAACAAAAGATATCATCGGCAGTGCAACACTGTCCATGCCCAGCTCCAGCGAATTTGGATCAAAAAAATCCAAGACCGTTAAAGAGCTTAAGGATTACTTGGGCAAAATGTACCCTGAACTCAAAAAATTATCCTCTTTGGCTGTCGCCGTGAACAATTCTTATGCCGATGATGATACCATAATCGATAATTTTGATGAAATTGCACTCATCCCACCCGTAAGCGGGGGATAAATAAACTACCACGGGGCAAGCCTGTCTGCCGACAAAGGCAGGCCCACGAGGTATTGAAAGGAAATTTAAGTTTGATTTCGACGCCCGCCTGAACGGAACGGGCAGGCAAGCATCGGAGCACCTGCCTTCCGCAGGCAGGTTTAAATCTCGATTATCGAGTAAATTATTTCAGGCCCATAAGGTATCAAAAAAAAATACCGATACTGTTTCAACGCTACCTGAACGGAACGATCAAATCTCACTTGGTGAGCAAAAAAGAGGATAAATGCTGATAGACAATCACAATAGGAAAATAAATTACCTGCGTTTGGCGGTTACCGATCGCTGTAACCTTCGCTGCAATTATTGCATGCCTTCGGAAGGGATAAATTTTGCTGAAAAAGACTCCCTTTTTACCATTGGGGAACTCTGTACACTGAGCGAGATTATGGTAGGGCAGGGGATAGACAAGATACGGATTACCGGTGGCGAACCTTTTGTTAGAAAGGACCTCATGGTATTATTGCGCAAACTCTCCCCTTTAGAAGGTTTAAACGATATTTCCATTACTACCAATGCCACCTTGATAGGCCCCTATATCCAAGAATTAAAATCCCTGGGGATCAAAAACATCAATGTTAGTCTGGATGCCATTGACAAGAATACCTTTGAAAAAATTACGAGACGCAATCAATATGATACCGTATATAATAATTTAATACAACTTATAACGGAAGGTTTCAATGTCCGGATCAATTTTATTGCCCTCGAAAATCAGAATATTCAGGATATAATCCCCATACTGGAAGTCATGAAGCATTACCCGGTTTCCGTACGGTTTTTGGAAGAAATGCCATTCAACGGCGGCTCCAAGTCATTCAACACCATAAAGTGGGATTATAAAAAAATATTGGACCACATTCAATCGGAATATCCAGAAATTACAAAGCTGGAATCGCCTAAGACCTCTACCTCTATAAATTATAAGATCAACGGCCATAAGGGCACCTTTGGACTTATCCCTTCCTTTTCCAGAACCTTTTGCGGCAGTTGCAACCGACTAAGGATATCGGCCACGGGAGATGTAATAACCTGCCTTTACGGCAAACCCAGAACAAATTTAAGGGAAGTGATGCGGGGGAACCATGTGGAATCCCAAATTAAAGAGCAGATCCTTAAGGCCATTGGCAGCAGGTCCAAAACGGGCTTTGAGGAACAGGAAAAATATGATGGAGTATTTGAAAATTCAATGACCTCCATAGGAGGATAGTTCCATATGTCCACTGCCCGGAACAAAGGTGTTCCAGATGCGGAAATATAAAAAACAACTACAATAATGAGCTCCACTAAAATATATGGTCTGGTACTTAGCGGTGGAAAAAGTACCAGAATGGGAACCGACAAGGGATTGATAGCTTACCATGGCATGGCACAGCGCGAATATCTCTATCAACTCCTGCAAACGGTGTGCGACAACACCTATATGAGCATCCGAGAAGAACAGGCTCCGGAATTCACTCCCGATCACCAACTAATAATTGATGAAAACCAATATAAAGGGCCTTACAACGGACTTTTGAGCGCCCATAATTTTAAGCCCGAGGTGGCTTGGCTGGTATTGGCCTGCGATTTGCCCCTGATGGACAGGAAAGCACTGGAACAGTTGATCGATAGGAGAGATCCTGATAAAATGGCCACTGCCTATGCCACCAGGGAAAGTGGTTTGCCAGAACCCCTTTGTGCCATATGGGAACCTTTGGGCTTAAAAAAGTCACTGGATTATCTGGATAACGGGCCGGGCACCTGTCCACGGAAATTCTTGATCAATGAGGATATCCAATTGGTTTTTCCCGAGAGCGAAGAAGTATTATGGAATGCCAATTTTAAGGAGGATTACGAAAAGGTAATGCTAAAGTTATCGACCAATCCATAATAATCGTGAGGGACCAAAGTGGAAGTAAGAAATTAAAATTGTTATTTATAGATGAACTTCAATAGATATCAAAGACAGACCGTTTTGAAGGATTTTGGTGCGGAAGCACAACAAAAGCTCAAAAACTCCAGTGTTCTGGTCGTTGGTGCGGGAGGTCTGGGAATTCCCGCCCTTTTATACCTGAATGCCATGGGAGTAGGCAAAATAGGCATTGTAGAACAGGATATGGTTGAAATCACCAACCTTCAACGCCAGGTACTCTATAGTGAAAAAGATCTTGGAAGGTCAAAAATTGAGGTGGTAGCGGAACGATTAAAAGCACAGAATTCGAACACCCACCTTAACATTTTTGACACCTTTCTTACCCGGCACAACGCCTTGGAAATCATTGCCCAATTTGATATTGTGATCGATGGTTCGGATAATTTCCCTACACGATATTTGATCAACGATGCCTGTGTAATCTTAAAGAAACCATTTGTTTCAGGTGCCGTTCAAGGCTTCGAAGGACAACTTAGTGTCTTTAATTATCAGGGCGGGCCCACCTATAGATGCTTGTTTCCAAACATGCCCGGCCTGGAAGAAATTCCGAATTGTAATGAAAACGGGGTATTGGGGATAATTCCGGGCATCATCGGAAATCTTCAGGCATTGGAAGCGGTAAAGGCCATTGCAGGCTTAGGAGAAGTATTAAAAGGTAAATTATTGTTATTTAATGGGTTACACCAATCTTATAAAACCATCAATTTCAATATAAATCCAAAAAATACGGCCATAATAAAACTCATGGAATCCTATGGCGAAGGGGAAAAGGTTTGTGAAACTGGCCGAAACATTAGTGTAGAGGAACTGGAAAAAGTATTGAAAGGTCAAGAGCATGTTCAGATAATCGACGTAAGGTCCGAAGAGGAGTTTAAACATTTTTCCTTGCCACAAATGAAAGCGGTCAATATTCCTTTGAACGAATTAGAGGACCGGAGCGATGAACTGGACTTCCAAAGTCCCATATATTTACTCTGTCAATCTGGAAAGAGAAGTGACATGGCACTGAGGATATTGGAAAAAGCAAATCCTAAACTTGAGCTTTATAATATAAAAGGGGGAGTGGATCGGTACCTTGCCCATATAACTTAGGGCAATTGGGTTTTGCTTTAACTCGCCCGGATCTGCTAAAAAGCAGTTCCGACCCTACCTCCCGGCAAAAGCAGGCTCTCCATAGGAGAGGTAAAATTATTCAGTAAGCCATATCCAACTAAAGGACATCGTAGTAAACCTGTAAATTAATTTTTAAATTACCGCCGATTAAAACAACATAACGAACGATATGGCCAAACATTATGACCTAGGACAATTGGGATACCAAAAGGAAGATATACTTTTAATGGTACATGCGGATGACGCCGGACTATCATGTTCCGAAAATGCGGCTACCATGGAAGCCCTGGAGACGGGCATTGTAAATTCCTATAGTATTATGGTACCCTGTCCGTGGTTCCTGGATATGGCCAATTTCGCCCAACTCCGGCCGCAGTACGACTGTGGAATTCATTTAACATTGACCAGCGAATGGAAACATTATAAATTTGGGCCTGTACTACCCTATTCCGAAGTGCCGAGCCTGGTGGACAAGCAGGGATTTTTCCATGCCAAAAGGGAAATGGTAAAAAACTTTGCCGATCCCCATGAGGTGAAAAGGGAACTTAAGGCACAAATTGATAGGGCTTTGGCCGCTGGAATCAAACCCACCCATTTGGATTCCCATATGTACACCCTGGGCCTCACCAAGGATCTCCTGGCCGTTTACAGAGAATTGGGCAGGGAATACCAGCTACCTATTTTTTTAAGCGATCAGTTGCTAAATGAGGTAGGCAACCCTGATTCGTTACAAGAAGGGGATACCATTATAAATGCCCTTCATATGGGCAATATTGGAGCCATGGAAAATATAGGCCTTTATGAATGGTATACCCAAATATTAAAAAAACTAAAGCCGGGATTTAACATAATTTTGATACACCCTGCTTTTGACAACATGGAAATGAAACAACTGTGCGTGGACCATCCCAATTTTGGTTCCCTATGGCGACAAATGGATTTTGATTTTTTCACCGATCCCAATACGGCAAGCTATCTTAAGGAAAGGAACATAAAACCCATCACTTGGAGGGAAATACAAAAGATAAACCTGTAACAGATTCCCTATTAATTGTAACTTGTATCCTATGATTTCCTTTAAAGACGCTTATCAAAAAATTATGGCCCTTTATCAGGACTTTGGCCATGAACAGGTTTCTCTGGAAACCGCCATGGGGAGGGTACTTGCCGAAGATATCATGGCCGATAGAAATTTCCCGCCTTTCAATAGGGCCACCAAAGATGGCATTGCCATACATTTCGACGCCATTGAAAAAGGCAGGACCACCTTTAAAATAGAAGGGGTATTGGCTGCCGGCATGCCTTCCCGACCCTTGTTGGACACTGGCAACTGTCTTGAAATAATGACAGGGGCCGTTGTTCCCGACAATGCCGATACGGTGGTGATGTACGAACATCTGCATATTGAAAACGGATGGGCCACTCTTACCAAAAATCCTGTTAGGGGACAGGATATTCACTTAGACGGAAGCGATCAAAAAAAAGGGGATCTGGTCTTGAAGAAATACAGCCTCATATCGGCCTCGGAAATTGGGGTCCTTGCGACAGTGGGCAAATCACGGATCAGGGTACGCACCCTTCCCAAAGTGGCCATTGTATCCACAGGGAACGAATTGATAGAGGTAGAAGAAATACCTTTGCCCCACCAAATACGAAAATCCAACATCCACACCCTCTACGCGGCATTGTCCGCTGAGGGCATTGTTCCGGCCAAGCTTCATCTGCCCGATGAAAAATCCGGTATCAAAAAAGCATTGGAACATACTTTAAAGGAACATGACGCAGTCCTTTTGAGCGGTGGGGTATCTAAAGGTAAATTCGACTTTCTTCCCGAAGTATTGGAGGAACTGGGCGTAGAAAAGATATTTCACGGGGTATACCAACGCCCAGGGAAGCCATTTTGGTTCGGAATTCACAGAGAAACCAACACCCTGATTTTTTCCTTTCCCGGCAACCCGGTATCCACTTTTGCCAATTACAATGTCTATTTTAAGGCTTGGCTAGGACGCTCTTTGGGCCTACCGTTACCAAAAATTGATGTAACTTTAAAGGAAACTGTCGCCGTAAAAGGAGATTTAACCCTGTTATTGAGGGTAAAAATAGTACTCCAACAAGGGCAATTAATGGTCACATTGGTAAAAGAAAATGGATCTGGGGATCTATGTAGCTTGGTGGATACGGATGGATTCATAATATTGGAACCCAGGATCGATGTTTATGAAGTAGGGGAGTTGGTCCCCTTTGTCCCTACCAGAGATATATTATAATTATGACACACGAACTTAAAAAAATTATACGTGAATATCAGACGGCTACATCAAAGGGCCTAAAATGTGTTCTGGCCACGGTAGTGGCACTGGACGGCTCCTCCTACCGAAGGCCGGGGGTAAGAATGTTGATCCTGGAAGACGGACATATGGTAGGTGCGGTAAGTGGCGGTTGTGTTGAAAAGGAGGTGGTAAGACAGGCACAGTCCGTTTTTACGGATGAAATAGCTAAGATAATGACCTATGACGGGCGATATCGGCTAGGTTGCGAGGGTATTCTGTATATTTTATTGGAAACCTTTAGACCGGACAAAGTATTCTTGGATACTTTTGACCAGACCATATCATCCAGACAGCATTTTAGGGTGCTTTCCTTTTTTGAGAAAAAAGAGGGCCCCAATGCCGATTACGGCTCAACAGTAATATTTGGCAAAGAACAATTGCCGCTCTTTGCAGGATTTAATGGCAAGGAAAAGCTTAAGGTATTTGAACAAAGAATGGAACCCTGTTTTAAGCTTTTTATTATTGGGGCCGAACATGATTCCGTACAGTTGTGCAGCTTTGCCGCCATGGCAGGGTGGGAAGTTACCATTGTTGCCGACCCTTCCGAGGAAAAGAATATTCTGGATTTTGATGGTGCCCATGACTTCCTGGGCATTTTGCCAGAGTACTTTCCTTTGGACAAAGTAGATGGGCATACCGCCATTGTATTGATGAACCACAGCTACTCCAAAGACTTAAAGTATTTATCGATATTAAAAAACATAACACCTTTGTATTTAGGTCTTTTAGGGCCATACAGAAGAAGGGAAAAATTGTTTAACGAACTCCTGGAACTAAGCCCGGAGATTTCATACGACTTTCTGGACGGGATCCATGGACCGGCCGGGCTCAACATAGGTGCCGAGACTCCTCAGGAAATTGCCATTTCCATCGTTGCCGAAATATTATCGGTCATTAGGGAAAAGGAACCTATGCTCTTAAAAAATAAAGAAACCGGGATTCACGATTGATACCTAAAAAACCGAATATTGCGATTTTGATCATGGCGGCCGGCATGTCCTCAAGAATGAAGGCCATAAAGCAATTGTTGCCCTGGAGGGGCAGCACTATAATTGGCAATGCCCTCAAAAATGCACAAAGCTCCAAAGCTAACAAGGTGCTGACGGTTTTAGGGGCCTTTGCACGGGAAATAAGAAAAGTATCCGATGTTTCCGCAACGGAAACGGTCCTAAACCCCAATTGGGAGATGGGGCTGGGGAATTCCATTGCCTACGGTACCAAACACCTTCTGGGGCAGGACCAAGAATATGACGGTATTTTAGTGATGCTGGCCGACCAACCTTTGATGGACGATCAATATTTAAATGTGCTGATCGATAATTTTTCCAATTCCAAACACAGCATCGTAGCCACTAAATATACGGATAGGATAGGAGTGCCCGCCATCTTTGGAAAAATTCATTTTAGAGCCCTTATGGAATTGAATTCGGATTTTGGGGCCAGGGAAATTATCAAAACGTTCCAGAATGATGTTTTGGAGGTATCCGCAGACGGAAAGACACTGGATATAGATACTGCAGAGGATTACGAGATGATGAAAAAAAGTCGAAAGTAGACAGTTCAAGGTTTAAGGTTCAAAAGAGTTGGCAGTGACAGTGGGCAGTATTCAAGGTTCCAAGTTTAAGGTTTCTAGTTTCTGGCTTCAAGTTTTTCTTTGATCTGGCCTCTTTCTTCATTCCAGTATTAGTTGGTCACTTCAACATGAGCCCAATTTCAGGGCGATTGAAAAATCGCACATCCTAAAAAATGGATCTTGTGTTGGAGTTTTCACTGATCATATACACCCCCATTTTAGGCAGTATCGGTTCCGTGTTGAAAGCAAGGAACTTTTTTGTTTCGTACCCGTTAAGAATCGGTCCCGATGCCACTTTGTACATCATATTGAACATTCAACTTTCCAATTCATCACCAACTTCCGCCAACTGCAAACTGCAACTGCCCACTCCTTTTTTAAACCTTAAACTTTGAAACCTAGAACATATAGCACTAATCTTCGCCCGACGATTCATGTTCCAAATATTTTTTTAACTTCAAACTTTAGGTTGTCCCCTATATAACATAAATTTAAGACCAAAATCAAAGATACAATGACTTTAAAAAATATAATCCCACTCGGTATTTTGCTTATGGCCTTTTCCGGTAAAGCCCTGTCCCAGGATATGGGTTTTGAGGAGTACAATCCGGTTTCTACCCTTAAAGTCCCGGGAAAGGAAATACACAGGGCCAAATTCCCTTTTATAGATGTACACGGCCATCAGTACCAGATGCCGACACAGGATCTTTCCCTGCTCATTGCGGATATGGATAAGCTCAATCTTGCCATCATGGTCAATCTTAGCGGTGGTTCCGGAGAAAGGATAAAACAATCCTTAAAAAATATAAAGGACCATTACCCCAACAGATTTGCGGTTTTTGCCAATGTAGATTTTGACGGGGTAGGCAAACCGGGATGGTCCGAGAAGGCGGTGGCACAATTGGAAGCCGATATAAGGAACGGTGCCAAGGGACTTAAGGTGTACAAAAGTCTGGGGTTGCGGGATACCGATGCTTCGGGAAAGCGGTTAGCCGTAGATGATGACCGTTTAAGTGCCATTTGGGAAAAATGTGCGGAGATGGGCGTGCCGGTACTTATCCACTCCGCGGACCCGAAACCCTTTTGGGACGAGGTAAACGCCGATAACGAAAGGTGGTTGGAGCTAAAGACACACCCCAGGAGAAAACGTTCGGCAACGGATCCGGCCCCTTGGGAACAGATTATGGGGGAGCAGCACAGAATGTTCAAAAAGCATCCAAAAACCAATTTTATTAATGCCCATATGGGATGGTACGCCAATGATCTGGGTACCTTGGCGCGTTTAATGGACGAATTGCCCAATATGTACGTAGGCATTGGGGCCATTATTGCCGAATTGGGCCGACAACCGAAAAATGCACATAAATTCTTTGTGAAGTATCAGGACCGGATCCTGTTCGGCAAGGATAGTTGGAAACCGGAAGAATTTCCAACTTACTTCAGGGTATTGGAATCCGATGACGAATATTTCCCTTACCATAAAAAATATCACGCTTTCTGGGCCATGTACGGCATGGACCTCCCGGATGAGGTGCTAAAAAAGTTATATTACAAAAACGCACTGAAACTCATTCCCGGATTGGACAATAGCCTATTCCCTAAAGATTAACATTGCCCTGACTATTGGTCTATTTATTTTCCTCGGGTTTTTGAATTTTTTCAAATTTTCCATATTCCTGAAAAATACCGCAAGAATCCGTTTTTTTGACAAGTGATCGTTCTTTTTTTCTTTTGGCCAAGGCTTCGATCTGTGGTGATAAAAATGACATATCCAACTTTTTTTGTGATATAAAATTACCCATTTTTAAGAACGCTATTGGAATTAAATTGTTGTATTACTGTTAATTTTTTCACCTGAAATCTAAGGATCCCACACTTCCAAAATCCATTCCGGTAAGGATTTCTATGTGATTTATAATTAATATTCTTATTTGTAAAAATATGTAATTCAATACTTTGCGTATTATAAAGTAAACTAATCATCCAACATTATATCTAATGCCAAATATTCCTGTTCCATTAACACATTCAACACTTTTAAACTTCTATCCTCTTAATTCTTGGTTCTTTTTCAACCATTTTCATATTCTCAATACCCAATACTCATTACTAACTTCTCCTTTTAAAATGTTTCACGATATTTTAATAGTTAAACCGTTGCGATTTCATATTTTCGGAAAAATAAAATCCATCATATAATTTTTATAGGTAAACTTTATTTTAAATCTCGATTATCGAGTAAAGTATAAAAAAGCTATAGATGGCCCAAAAAAATGAAAAAGGCTTGAAGTCCTGGTTGTTTAGAAGTATAGCGGTCTTTATTGGCATTTGTTATCTAATGGCTCCTTTGCAGCATGGATTAAAGGAACTGATGCATTTTTTATCGCATTCCCTAGATCAGGGAGTAGGGCATCATTCCTTTGCCTCACATTCCCATAATTATGACGGCCACCTATGGCAGGATAACGCCCGAACGGGAATATCGTCCTATACATTGAAAGCACATGGACATACGGAATCAGGAGAAATAGGCGGCCATGGCCACTCCCATACACGCCATACGAAACCCCATAAACATGAAATAATAGATTTTATGAATATGGCTTTTGGTGCCCCGGCCCCGATCCATCAGGACAACGATAAGAGTAAGGTGCAATTCAATTTGGACAAGCATTTAGTGGCTATCGATTATGGCACAATCCAAGCTATCCCAACTTTTACAAAGACCTATTATTTAAATATTGACAAAAACACTTCCAAAGGAATTCAATTCCTAATAGTACCCCCTCCAAAACCCCTTTCTTAATTTAATGGAATATACTAATAAGAGGAAACCGATATCCAAATACAGGATTATCCGGTTATCTTTTTCATTGTTATAATCCAATTTCAAGAAACTTCAAACAAAAGGCATTCAATCCTATCCCGTCTAAGACCACTGGCCTTACATGGATGGGTTTGCCCAAAAATAGATCAGGAATGGCCTATGGCCATTCGGAATAAAATTTAATACTATGATTAAAAACACACTTGGCTTATTGATTCTTCTACTTTATGGTACTTTAAATGCCCATACCATAAGTGGAACAATAATCGACCAGGACAAGACGCCCCTAAGCGGAGTAGGGGTATACAACAAGAATACGGGGCATTATACGTACAGCAATAGTTCGGGAGCCTTTAGTCTGGCAAACGTTTCCCTTAATGATCATATTTATTTTTATAGTCTTGGATATAAGAACCTGGAACTGTCCATAACCCAAAGCCATTTGGATACACCCCTTGAAATCGTGCTGGAGGAAGCTGCGGTTTCCCTGGATCAGGTAGTATTGGTATCCAATATCAATGCCATGAGCAGTTTTGTAAACGTGGACGTTAAGTCGGATCCCGTGAAATCCTCCCAAGAAATCCTTAGAAAGGTCCCCGGACTCATCATTGGCCAGCATGCGGGCGGTGGTAAGGCAGAACAAATCTTCCTTAGGGGGTTTGATATTGATCACGGAACGGATATCGCTATAAATGTGGACGGATTACCGGTAAACATGGTTTCCCATGCCCATGGCCAAGGCTATGCCGACATGCATTTCATAATTCCGGAAACCATAGATAATATAGATTTTGGAAAGGGTCCTTATTATGCGGATAAGGGCAATTTTAATACCGCCGGTTATGTGGATCTGACCACCAAAAAGACCTTGGGTAAAAATGTGGTTAGCTTGGAGGCCGGAAAATACAATACGTTAAGGGCCCTGGGCATGATAAAACTATTGGAAAGTGATGATGACAATGCCTATATCGCCTCAGAATATCTGATTACCGATGGCGTTTTTGTATCGCCCCAGAACTTTAATAGAATAAATATTATGGGACGTTACAACCATAGGGACGATGCCGGAAACGAATTGAATTTGACCGCCTCGCACTTCCAGAGCAAATGGGATGCCTCCGGACAAATTCCACAACGCGCCGTTGATAACGGAAGCATTGGGAGGTTCGGTGCCATAGACGATACGGAGGGGGGCAATACTGGCCGTACCAATCTATTGGTTAACCATGACAAACAATTGGACCAACATAGCCGACTTAAATCGAAGTTCTTTATTTCAAAGTATGATTTTGAACTGTACTCCAATTTCACATTTTTTCTTGAGGATCCTGTTAATGGCGATCAAATAAAGCAAAAGGAAAACAGGACACTGATAGGGGGCGAGACCAGTTATGATAGGACCATTCATCTGGATAAAAATAATTCGCAGTTCAGATTCGATACGGGTATAGGGTTTCGATACGACGATATAAACGATGTTGGGCTTTCCCATACCTTAAACAGAAAGACTACCCTGGAACAACTTGCTTTGGGCAATATTGATGAGCTGAACGCCTATGGATTCTTTAATATCAATTACAAAATAAATAAATGGAACATTAATCCCGGGCTACGGTTGGATTATTTAAAATTCGATTATGAAAATCTATTGACCACTGCCTATGACCAAAGGAGTGAGCACAAATTTTTTGTCAGCCCCAAGCTAAATGCCATTTACCAAGCGTCCCAGGATATTCAGTTGTATGCCAAGACCGGGATCGGTTTTCATTCCAATGATACCAGAGTGGTCACCGCCAATAATGGGGAAAGAATTTTACCCTTGGCCTTCGGGACCGATATAGGGGCTATATACAAACCAAAAAACCGATTGGTATTAAATATGGCCCTATGGCATCTTTTTTTGGAACAGGAATTTGTATACGTAGGCGATGCCGGGGTAGTGGAACCCAGCGGTAAGACCAGACGATTAGGGGTGGATTTTGGAGCGCGGTATCAATTAACGGACTGGTTGTATGCTTATGGCGATGTTAATTATACCTATGCCAGAAGCACCGAAGAACCCAGTGGGGAAGATTATATTCCCTTGGCACCGGACCTGACCTCCTCGGGCGGACTCACCTTTAAGGGGGTCAAAAACTTCTCGGGGGGACTCAACTATCGTTATATAAAGGATAGACCTGCCATTGAGGATAATTCCATTATCGCCGAGGGGTATTTTGTTACCGATTTCAATCTAAATTATTCTTGGAAGAATTGGAATTTTGGAATTATCGTGGATAATCTTTTTGATACGGAATGGAACGAGACCCAGTTTGCCACTACTAGTAGATTGTTCAATGAAGCGGAGGCGGTAGAGGAAATTCATTTTACCCCAGGAACACCGTTTTTTGCAAGGGGCAAGGTTACCGTTAATTTTTAAATAGGATTACATCCATATTTTAGCTCCTTCCCTAAAGTTTTAAGGGAAGGAGCTTTATTGTTCGGGGTCAAGACTAATATGTTTGTCATTGAATTCGTTGCCTTTTAGACTGTGGATACGAGCCACCATAGTCAGGCACGCGTGATGGGAGGACACGAGCCTGCCTTAGTCGGCAGACAGGCGTGACGCTCGCGCCAACGGGGGTAGATTAAAATTTATACCTAAGAATTATTCCCCCCTCCTTGGGAGGGGGCTAGGGAGAAGGACAGGGTTTAAAGCGCCAAAACAATCTAAGCATGGAGTGGAGATTGCTACGATCACAATGACGTTTTTAAACAATGTTGAACTAACAAACTATTGCCTATTGGCTAATGGCTTTTGGCTGAAGAAAACTGTTCATTGTCAGAAGTCCTCCGTCTACTTCGATTTCGACTCCGCTCAATCTCCGAAGAAACATTGAACCTTGAACTTTGAACCTTCTCCCTACCTACTGCTACTGCCTACTGAAAACTGTAACTGCCCACTCTATAAGCGAACCTTCAATTTTATAACTTTCAACCTCATGACTTCCCCTCTCTTTCAATTACGCCCAATGCCAATCGAAGGGTTGAATATTCCATTTTTTCCTCAAAGTGCTCAAAGTAGGGTTTTAGGCCTTCCGGATCCTGTAGTTCTTCCTTTGCCTTGGCTACTTTGGCTACATCCTCCTTGGTGATCAGCCGGTATATATCGATATCTTTTCCGTTAAGGTACAGCTTTTCCAAATGGGACAAAATGGTGTTGGACTTAAGCCCCCTGATCTCCGCAATTTCTTCTACGGCTACCCCCTTCGAAAACAGTTCGTAGGTTTCCATAACGGTATCCGATCTCCCGGCTTTCTTTTTCTTTTTCCCGGTTTCTGCCACTGTAAAGGCCTTGATTTCATTGATGAACAACTCCCCGTACACCTCCAATTTTCGCTGGCCCACCCCATTGATCCCTTTGAACGCTTCACTGGTCAATGGTTTTTTTAACTCCATTTCCTTTAGGGTGGCATCGTTGAAAACCAGGTAGGCAGGAATATTCTCCTCCAGGGAAATTTGATACCGCAATTGACGAAGTTTTTCAAACAGGGAATGGGCGTTGACCGGCTTGGACCTACTTTCCTTTCGGACCACCATTTGTTCTTCTTTGGACAAGGGCCTGCTCAATTGCACCTTGGCGTTGTTGAACAGTACGGCCTTGGCCAAATCGGTAAGTTGGAGTACGTTGTTCCTGTGGAAGGCAATCTCGCAGAGGCCCTGGTTGATAAGCTGTATGGTATAATGCTGCCAATGTTTCCATGAAATATCCTTGCCGATGCCATAGGTCCTGATTTCCTGATAATTTTTATCCAAAATATTGGCATTTTGTGCGCCCCTCAACACATCTATTACTGTTCCGATAGCCTCCGACTCCTTTAATCTGGCAATAGTGGATAATATCTTTTGGGCCAGGACCGTACCGTCAAAGAACTGCGGTGGATTTTTACAAACGTCGCAATTGCCGCAATCGGCCTGCAAATATTCCCCAAAATAACCGAGCAAGATCTTTCTCCTACAGCTGGAGGCTTCCGAGAATTGTTTCATACGCTCCAGCTTGGCCAACTGTACATCTTCATTGGCCGTACCCGAGGCAAATTTTTGCAATTGGATTACATCGGCATAACTATGGAACAAAAGGGCATGGGCCGCCAGTCCGTCCCTTCCGGACCTCCCTATTTCCTGGTAATAGCCCTCTATGTTTTTGGGCATATTGTAATGTATTACCCAACGCACGTTGGATTTATCTATTCCCATCCCAAAGGCAATAGTGGCACATACGATCTGGGTCTTGTCAAAAATAAAATCCTCCTGTACCCTGTTACGGCTCTCAAAATCCAATCCGGCATGGTAGGCCGCCGCCCTGATACCCTTATTGAGGATCTTTTCGACCAAGGTTTCTGTGGATTTTCTGCTTAGACAATAAATAATGCCGGATTCATTGTTCCTTTGCGCTATAAACTGAAGTATTTGGGACACCCGGTCATGGGCCGCCCGCACCTCCAAGGAAATATTTTTTCTATTGAAGGAAGCCAAAAACTGCCTCGCATTGGAAATCTGCAATTGCTCCAGAATATCCTGCCGGGTAGCCTTATCCGCAGTAGCCGTTAAAGCAATAATGGGCGTTTGGGGCAGGGTGGCCTTTAAAAATCCCAATTGTTGGTAGGAAGGCCTAAAATCGTGTCCCCAAGAGGAGATACAATGGGCTTCGTCCACGGCCACACAGCTAACGTACTCCTCTTTTAAAATAGGGGACAGGCCCTGTAAACTCTCCGGTGCCACATAAAGCAGCTTTAATTCCCCCTTATAGGTGCTGTCCAATATAGTGCGTTGTTCCTCGGCGGACTGACTACTATTAAAAAAAGCGGCGGGGATACCGTTGGCAATTAGTCCGTCTACCTGGTCCTTCATCAGGGCGATCAACGGAGAAATTACCAGGGTTGTACCCTTGAACATCAGGGCAGGCAACTGAAAACAAATGGATTTACCTCCGCCTGTGGGCATGATCACCAAACTATCCTCCTTATTTAAAACCGCGGTAATAATGGCTTCTTGCTGCTTTCTAAAGCGGTCAAAGCCAAAGTACTTCTTTAAATAGGGAATTAATTCGTTCTGGAAATCGGACATGGGTATCGGTAATACTATTGTATGAAACGAAAATAATCATAATTGGAGTTTCAAAACAACTTTCAGGCTCTTAATCTTTATAATTCCCCGACGGCTCTGCCTCGGGG
>CBFGWQ010000076.1:0-16235 GCA_965652575.1 uncultured Arenibacter sp.
AAAGAGCATTTCACCCAAGTGAAAGCGGTCTGGACGGTGCGGCCGTGGAAAGTGCGTGGATTTTTTATTGGCTATAAACACTCGTCATCAATCCCCTGGCATTGGGACAACTACATTCCCCAAACAACCGTACATCCATATGGGCCATCTGTTAAAATTGCCCTAAAACAATCTTTCCCATTAAACCAATCTATTATCCTATTGTCCTATATACAAAATAATGGATAACAAATCATATACAATGAACCATAATTATCAATGGTAAATTGCATAGGACATTCAAAAACAAATAAATAAAGTACTATGAAAAAATTGATCGTATTTGCAGTATTAATGGCCGGTGTAACCGCTATGGCACAAACGCCGGAACGCAGTAAGGGAGACAGAAACCCCATGAAGGACATGACTCCCGAACAAATGGCCACCCTACAGACAAAGCATATGGCCCTGGCCCTGGATCTTACCGATGCCCAACAAAAGGAAATGCAAAGTCTAAACCTGGAAAATGCCCTGAAGCGTTCAGAAAAAATAAAAGAAATGAGGGCGAGAAAGGAAAACGGTGAGATTAAAAAACCAACTTCCGAAGAGCGTTATGCCATGAAAATAGCTATGTTGGACCACCAGATTGCCCAAAAGGAAAAATTGAGGAATATATTGAACAAGGAGCAATATGAGAAATGGGAGAGGATGAAAAAAAGCAGGGAAGACCATAGAAAAAGAAGGGGGATGTATCACAATAATAAAAGATCGGTAAAGAAATAAAACTTCCCCTCATGAAAACAGAAGGCTAAATAGGCAAAAAGCATCTATTTAGCCTTCTTTCCTTTGTATATCAACGTAGGTCCATGGCTATATTGGACAGGGCCGCAATGGTCCCGTCCAAATCTTCATAACTAAGGGCATCGTTTAGAAAGTAGCTCTCAAAGGCACTTGGGGGCAAATATATGCCCTGGTCCAGCATACCGTGGAAATATTTTTTGAATACTGCATTGTTCCCTTTTGCCGAGGATTCAAAATCTACCACCGGTTCCTCGGTAAAATGAATCGAAATCATGGAGCCGAACCTGTTCATTTGGAAAGGTATATGGTTATCGGTCAGTACCTGTGCCATACCTTGTCCCAAATATTTGGTCTTATCGGCCAAACTCCTATATACTTCCGGATTGTTGTTCAATTCGGTCAACATGGCCAGTCCGGCACTCATGGCCAAAGGGTTTCCGCTTAAGGTCCCCGCTTGGTAAACAGGGCCATCCGGAGCCAAATGTCCCATGATCTCCTCCCTGGCCGCAAAGGCCCCAACAGGCAACCCTCCTCCGATTACCTTCCCGAATGTTACAATATCGGCATTTACCCCCAATACTTCCTGGGCACCCCCCTTTGCCAATCTGAATCCGGTCATTACCTCATCAAAAATCAACAATATATCTTCTTGATCACAAAGATCACGTAATCCCTTAATAAAATTTTCTTCCGGAATAATACACCCCATATTACCGGCTACCGGCTCAATAATAATGGCAGCTATTTCTCCCTTATTGGCGGCGGCCAAAGCTTTTACACTTTCAAGATTGTTGTAGACCGCCAAAAGGGTATCCTTTGCCGTACCTTGGGTAACCCCCGGGCTGTTGGGAGTGCCAAAGGTAACCGCTCCACTCCCCGCCTGAATTAAAAAGGAATCCGAATGCCCGTGATAACATCCGGCGAATTTTATAATTTTGTCCTTTCCGGTAAATCCCCTGGCCAAACGCACGGCACTCATACAGGCTTCCGTACCACTGTTTACAAAACGGATCTTATCAATATTGGGAACCATGGACACTGCCAACTTGGCCAATTGGGTTTCAATTTCCGTAGGCATTCCAAACGAGGTTCCCTTTTTTGCCTTCTCAATAACCGCCTCTATTACCGGAGCATGGGCATGGCCCAAGATCAGCGGCCCCCAGGAAGCAATATAATCTATTAACCGGTTACCGTCCTCATCGTATAAATACGCCCCTTTGGCCTCCTTCACAAATACAGGATTGCCCCCAACGGCCTTAAAGGCCCTAACCGGTGAGTTTACCCCTCCGGGAATATAACGCTGTGCTTCGGCAAATAAGGCACTGCTTCTTCTATAAATCATAGATTATCTAATTTTTTCGGATTTCACCATCAATTTCTGGCCCTCGGCCAAATTGCTATTGTTCATATTGTTCAACTTCATCAATTCAGGAACAGAGACAAAGTAGCGTTTGGAAATGGAATAAAGGGTATCTCCCTTTTGCACTATATGAATTTTATGTTCGTACTGTTTTGGTTCCCTTTTTACGATACCGCCGGCCTTAACTACCGTCCTATCATATTTATCCAATCCATAGCGTTCTATAAGTGCGATCAACTTATGGGGATATTTACGATCCGTTGCGTAGCCTGCCTGTTTTAAACCATAGGCCCACCCTTTATAGTCATCATGATCCAAATGGAACAAAAACGCATATCTGGCCCGTGTTGATAAGAAAATACTGTGGTCCCTAAAGGAATACATGGGATGATTGTATTTCCTAAAGCATTCCCCTTTTTCATCGTCATCGTGAAAATCATAATCCCCTTCCCAATCCGTATGACATTTTATACCGAAATGGTTATTGGTCTTGGCGCCAAGTACACCCCTGCCTGCACCACTTTCCAAAATGCCCTGTGCCAAGGTGATGCTGGCCGGTATGCCATAAGCCTTCATTTCAAACTGGGCTATTTCCGCAAAGGTCTCTATATATTCCTCAGTAGAACTGACCGTGAACTTTACAAACTGGCCATTGTCCTCCGGCAAGGCATAGACGCCCTCGCTTTTGGATTCGCTTACAGGTTTGGACTCCGGCCCGGCACTGGAAACGGTAATCCTTGGATCTGGTTTCTTGGCATAGGTAGTTCTCTTTTTAACACCGCAGCACACTAGGAACAAACCCAGTATTGTTGTTATCGCAATTCTTTTTATCATACTTTTATTAATGGAAGATTTTTCCTTTTCAAAACTAAATTCATTCCTGCTATCCCCTGTAGACCCCCACTATGTATTACCAAAATTTTGGTCCCAGGCTTAAAATAATTATTTTTTACCAGATCTAAGATGCCATATAAAAGCTTGCCGGTATAAATAGGGTCTGTAGGGATATTGGTCCTTTCCTTAAAATAGTTAATAAACTCGATAAGCGTTTCGGAAACCTTTGCGTAGCCCCCAAAATGATAATCCGTATTGATTTCCCAGTTTTCTTTTGCCGTAAAATTACGAATATCTTTTATTAAAAAATCCCCTTTTAAGGCAGGAAAGCCTATAATTCTTTGATTATGAAGGGAAGAATTGATAATCCCGGCCAAGGTTCCGCCGGTTCCTACACTTGAACAGATGACATTAAAATCCCTATCCTGCGCGGTCAATATTTCTTCACAACCTTTAACGGCCAGCAGATTGGTACCCCCCTCGGGAATCAGGTAATAGGAACCAAACTCCTTGTACAATAGCTCCAAAAAAGAGGTCTCCGCCTTTTGTCTATAGGTCGCCCTGGAAATAAACCTAAAATCCATGCCATGCCTACTTGCCTGTGCCAGCGTTGGATTGAGCTTCCAGTTTTGGGCCAGTTCCTCCCCCCGGATTAGCCCGATGGTCTTGATCCCGTATAAATTCCCGGCATAGGCAGTGGCGGCAATATGGTTGGAATAGGCCCCTCCAAAAGTTAAAATGGTATCCAGACCCCTCTGTTTGGCCTCCAAAATATTGTACTTAAGTTTTCGGTATTTATTTCCAGAGACATACGGGTGTAAAAGGTCTTCCCTTTTTACCACCAGGGTAAGCTGTTTTTCCCTTAAGATAGAAAGGTCCACTTCCTGATTTATTCCCTGCACTCCAAAGGCTTTTGGCCCCAAAGATATTTAATAAAACCAAATGTCCTTCTCTCCTTTAAATAATATAAGTTTGTTTCATTATCATATGCCTCCCTTTCAAAGCTAATACTCCGGTAGGCTTTGTAGGCATCAAAATACATAAGAAACCTAATAAGACCTTCCATTAGATACAAAAAATAAAAGGGTACTATCAATAATTCCCTTTGTTGCCTTAGATGTATTTTTTCGTGGTTAAGCAGTGTAGCATCCCTTTTTAAGGAAGAGTTCTTCAAAATAATGAAGGGCCATAGGGAAAGACCAACATAATTCTTGTAAAAAACATATTTAAATACTACGATCATTCCATATGATAAATACCGTGCCTATCAAAGATAAAGGGACGTTCCATAAAAACTTGCCATAATCGACTTACTACGAACAAAATAGGTCCAAATACAAAAAGTATGCTAAACTCTGTTAAATTGTCCCTACTTGATCCACCAACTTTAAATATTTGGCATAAATCCCATAAATTTACAGCAATGAAGAAGTTTATACCACTGGAGGAAGGGGATTTTTACCTTTCGGAGGACGGATACAAAGTTTTTACAAAACAATATCATCTTAAAAGGGGTTATTGTTGCGAAAGTGGCTGTAGGCATTGTCCTTACGGCTATAATCAAAAAAGGGACGCACGGGGCCCTAACTAATGTATTCGGCATGATTTTTGAGTTTGACTACATTGAATATCACCAGTACTAATTCAAATATAATAGCTATGAAAAAAATTAAATTTTTAGTCCTTCCGATCGTGGCACTGCTCTTTGCCAGTTCCTGCACCTCGGTGCGTGTATTATCGGATTATGATAAAGAAGTCAATTTTAATTCGTTCAAAACCTATGCCTTTTATAAAACCGGAATAGACAAGGCCCAGATCTCGGATTTGGACAAAAAAAGAATATTAAAGGCCATTGATACCGAAATGAGCGCTAGAGGTTATGTAAAATCTGAAAATCCCGATATGTTATTAAGCATATTTACCAAGGAAAGACAACAGGTAGACGTGTACAGCAACTATTGGGGTGCCGGCTTCTATGGATGGGGCTGGTCTCCCTTTTATTGGGGATCCCCTTATTACGGGGGCAACAATGTTAGCACAAGGACCGAAGGCTCCTTGTATATAGACATCATAGATGCCAAGAACAAAGAACTGGTTTGGCAAGGAAGAGGTGTTGGCAGCTTGAACAATATCAGAAATATGGAGAAAAAAGAAAAAAGGATTCAAGAATTCGTTTCTGAAATTTTGGAAGCCTATCCTCCCGGAACCGCTATGAATTAAACATTTTACGATTAAAAACACTCCATATCCAAAACCTTTTTGGGTAATTATTTAAGTTAATACCCCTAAAATTCCCTTCCCGTTCAGGAGGGGAATTTTTTTACTCCCTTTCAAAATATGGATCGCCTCAAAAATGTCAACACCCATTAAGCCTTTTTTTAAGTGCCATTTGCTTTCTATAGCCATACAATTATAAATGGTCCCCATTGGGGCCTTGACTGTATTTTGTATCTTTAAAAAAGGAATAAAACAGACATCCATGCCTTTTGAAAGCAACTATATTTTGGATAAGCTTCCCGAACATTTGAAGCAATATATAAAACCGCAAAATTATGGGGAATACTCTCCAATAGATCAGGCTGTATGGCGTTATGTAATGCGAAAAAATGTAGATTATTTGAATAAGGCGGCCCATAAAAGTTATTCGGAGGGCCTCAACAAAACCGGGATTTCCATAGACTATATTCCCAATATGTACGGTATGAACCGTATTTTGAAAGAAATAGGGTGGGCGGCCGTGGCCGTGGACGGTTTTATTCCCCCCTCGGCCTTTATGGAATTTCAGGCGTATAATGTCCTGGTCATAGCTTCTGATATTAGGCAATTGGAACATATTGAATATACCCCCGCACCCGATATTATACATGAAGGGGCAGGTCACGCTCCCATCATAGCCAATCCAGAATATGCGGAATACCTGCGCAGGTTCGGGGAGATAGGATCAAAGGCCATTTCCAGTGCCAAAGATTACCAACTATATGAAGCCGTGAGACATTTGTCCATTATAAAAGAAGCCGAAGGCACCCCCCAAGAAGACTTGGATAAGGCCCAAAAGAAAATTGAAGACCTGCAATTGAATATGGGCGAACCCAGTGAAATGGCACTAATTAGAAACCTGCATTGGTGGACCGTGGAATACGGGCTTATAGGTACATTGGACCGGCCAAAAATATATGGTGCAGGTTTACTATCCTCCATTGGGGAAAGTGCCTGGTGCATGACCAGCAAGGTCAAAAAAATTCCGTATTCCCTAGAAGCGGCACATACCTCCTTCGATATTACCCAGCCACAGCCCCAGCTTTTTGTTACCCCGGACTTTGCCTATCTAAACCAAGTACTGGAAGAATTTGCCAACACCATGTCATTGAGAAAAGGCGGACTAAGTGGTTTGGAAAAGCTTATCAATTCCAAGGAGATGGGTACCGTAGAGCTAAGTACAGGCCTGCAAGTATCGGGACATTTTGAAAGTACCATTGCCCATGAAGGAAAACCTGTCTATTTACAGACCAAAGGCAATACGGCCCTTGCCTACCGGGAAAAGGAATTGATAGGACACGGCATAAGGCAATATCCAAAAGGATTTGGTTCGCCCATAGGAAAATTGAAAGGTATACATCTAGCCATAGAGGATATGAGTCCACGCGATTTGAAGGCCTACAATATCTGTGAAGGTGAAATGGTAGACCTGGAATTTATTGGAGACATAAAAGTTTCAGGGAAAATTATTACAGGTACCAGAAACCTAAAAGGGGAAATTATCCTGATTTCCTTGGCAAATTGTACGGTTACCCATAATGGTGAAATCCTCTTTCATCCGAACCACGGTTTATACCATATGGCCGTGGGAGAAAAGATTGTTTCCGTATTCAACGGCCCTGCGGATGTAAAAAGTTTTGACCTGGTTACGCACAAAGTATCGGACACCACTATAAAATCAGAAAAAACTAAAAAAAAGAAACAATTGGAGCAATTATACAAACAGGTCAGGGAATTCAGGGAAGGTAAAAACGTAACTATTTCCAGAAACAAAGTTTTTAAGGAAATAAGAACCAATCACCCAGAAGATTGGCTACTCTCGGTTGAACTGTATGAATTGGCAAAAAATAATGACGATATAAATTTTGCCAAAAATCTGAAATCGTACTTGGAAGCCCTTAAATACCAAAATCCACAACTTGGACACCTAATAGACGACGGACTGGAGTTGGTGGACAACGCTTTGGTAAATTGACCTTGGCCCTTATTTTCATCCGAATTCCATATATTTATCGAATAATCTTAATTGATCCCGATGAAACTTTTGATCTGTTTAATAAGTTCCTTTTTTATTTTATGCCCGTCTCCAATGCTATCCCAAACCAATTACGACGAAAACAGGGTCCCTTCCTTTGAAGTGCCCGATCCGTTGCTGACTTTTAACGGAAAAAAAATCGAGTCGGTTAAAAAATGGGAAAAGGTTGGACGGCCGGAACTACTACACTTTTTTAAAGACAATATATACGGCAAGCTTCCAAAATCCCTTAAAATAGATTCCTATACCATTTTAGAACAGGATAACAATGCCCTTAATGGAAAAGCCAAGCGCAAACAGGTGGAACTTACTTTTAAGAACAATGGTAAAACCTTAAGGTATACCATTTTGCTCTATTTGCCAAAGAATATTGAGAAAGCTCCCGTCTTTTTAGGCTATAATTTTTACGGCAACCATACCATCACGGACGACAAAGCAGTAATTATTTCATCGGCATGGGCCAACAACAATGAATCGTTCGGCATAGAAAACAATACCTTGACCGAGGAATCCAGGGGAAAAAGAGCCTATCGTTGGGCGGTAGAAAAAATATTGGATGCCGGTTATGGCCTGGCTACCATTTACTATGGTGAAGTAGATCCGGATAAAAACGATTTCTCGGACGGTATACATAACCTTTTGTATCAACAAGGCCAGAACAAACCCAAGCCTGACGAGTGGGGCAGTATTGCGGCATGGAGTTGGGGCATGGTCAGGGCATTGGATTATTTCGAAAAAGATCCTGATCTGGATGCTTCCAAGGTTATTGCCTTCGGCCATTCCCGCTTGGGCAAGACATCCCTTTGGGCCGGTGCCACGGATACCAGATTTGCCGGGGTAATTTCCAATGACTCCGGATGTGGGGGAGCGGCCATGTCCAAAAGAAAATTTGGAGAAACCGTGGGCCGCATCAATAGTAGTTTTCCCCATTGGTTTTGTGATAATTTCAACCAATATAACGATAATGAGGAAGCGCTGCCCGTAGACCAGCACCAACTTCTGGCCCTTATAGCGCCTAGACCACTCTATGTTGCCAGCGCCCAAGATGACCTATGGGCCGATCCCAGGGGCGAATTCCTTGCCGCACATTATGCCACACCGGTTTACCATCTTTACGGTGCAAAAGGAATAGAGACCATGGATATGCCAGAAGTAAACATGCCTATCCGCAATACCGTTTCCTACCACATCCGTACCGGAAAACATGATGTTACCGACTACGACTGGGAAAACTATATTGAGTGGGCAAATGCCTTTGTGAAATAGAGACGGGCAATACTATTCCAAGCCCATTTGATCCAACAACCTTAATTCCTCAAAATTTTGGATGTCCCTATCCCCATAGGTTAACGTCCAGCCCATGGAATTAGTGAGTACCAAAAATTTGGACAGCTCGCTCAACAATCGGTTCTGAGCATTGGATCTTAAAGAAGATGCCTCTATTTTTTTCATCAGGGAGGCATTGACGTTCCGTTTAATTTTGTTATAGTCCTCGGCATTGAACTGGTTTAAATAATCAGCAGTAACATCATAATACTCAAAATCGGGATTTATCTTAATTTCTGGTTCCGGAATACTATTGATACGCAAGGTCTTTGTAGACGCGTCGATATCAAATTTTACCAAACTAAGGTCATAGCCCACGGTCACTTCTGCATTAACGACCACCAACGCCTTTTTGTGGGCAGTTATCAACGGGCCGAATAATTGCTGTGAATCCTTATAGTTGTACACTTCGGCAAAATGCCCTTCGGTAACGATCAATTTGGAAACGTTATTGATCTGTTCCTGAATAAGCATGGAATTTTCCTTTAAAATGGACTTCCTTTCTTTGTCCTCAGAGCAGGAACGAAAAATAAGCACCGCTGCCAAGGTCAGGATTGCCCCGATAAATATTCTCTTCATATCTGAAATTTCATAAAAGGATACTCCTTTTGAAGGTACGCAATTTTTTTGTCAAGTGTCATTAGGAACTCCTTATGCTTTTCCGAATCCTGATTAAAAGGACGGTGAAGTAATCCTTTTTGAATAGCTTCCACTTGATCCATAGTGCTATAACAAGTTTCGGAAATCCATACCTTTTTAAATTTTTCCCAGATATAGGCAATTGCCAGATCATTGGGGTGCAGCATATCGGTCGCGTAAAAACGATAGTCCCTAAGTTCGTCCATCATAATTTCATAACTCGGAAAATAAAGCCCCCTAGTATCCAAAGGGGAATTACAGAGTATGCCCTGCAAAGCCGTAATGAGGTGCGATTTGCTTCTTTGGTTTTCAATGAACCCGTCTTTTAGGTGCCGAACAGGGGAAATGGTAAACACGATGCTTGTTCCTTGGTTTATCGTTTCAATTTTATGTACCATCCTCTGTAGACTGGTACTGATCTCATCTACGGTCAGCAGGCGTTTATCAAACTCCTTTTGCGGCACTTTATGACAATTTGCTACAACCTGGTTCCTTTTTTCATGTTGATATACCCATGCGGTACCCAAAGTAATTATTACGTGGGAAGCCTCCTTTAAGCCCCTGAAAGTCATGGACAGCGCATCGTTCAAACGCTTTAACAGTTCCTCTTTGGAGCCTGAACTTAAATCCGAATGGGCATCAAAACAATGCCATCGACCGTTTAATTGAAAGATATCCCTTTCCGAATATTCATATTGGTCCATAGCCTTCCGGATCAAATTTTCAATGGCCAAAGGATGAAATAGTATTCCAAACGGATTTTGTAGGGTCCGGAATTTATAGTAAGTCAGCTTATCTCCTATATGATTGGCAAAACAAGACCCCAACACCACTAATTGACCGCTATAATCAATCTGGTCTTCAACTTTTTTCAGAGGTACCGATGTTTGCAGTTTCATGGTCCAATTTTATGCATTACCTTCCTCAAGGAAGTCCAATACCCCTTTTCGGGCTTTTACAGTTATCCTACACTATATAGGCCTTGGCTTTTTCAATCACCTGACCTATCCCAGCCGGATTTTTGCCCCCAGCGGTAGCAAAAAAGGGTTGTCCGCCCCCACCACCTTGAATATATTTTCCAAGCTCCCGAACTATGGTTCCGGCATTCAATTTCCGCTCCTCCACCACTTCTTTGGAAATATAACATGACAAATATGCCTTTCCTTCGTTCTCCGAAGCGAAAAGTAAAAATAGGTCCTTCCTATTCTGGCCCATCTCAAAGGAAACATCCTTTAAACCTGCAGCATCCAAATCTACTTTCTTGGCCAGGAACTGGATTCCGTTTACTTCAACAAGTTCATTGAGCAATTCGCCCTTCAAGTTTTTAGCTTTATCTTTCAAGAGGTTTTCTACTTCCCTTTTCAACCTCAAATTTTCCTCTTGCAAAGCCGCTAAGGCCTTAACAGGTTCCCGGGAATTGTTCAAAAGCTCCTTAATTTCCAACAGGGTATTATTGCTTTCAGAATAGAAATCCTTTACAGCATCGGAGGTTATGGCCTCTATTCTGCGTATCCCCGCGGCTACGGCCCCTTCGGATTTAATTCTAAAATGCCATATATCGGCCGTATTCCGCACATGTGTACCCCCGCACAATTCTATGGATCGGCCAAAACGAACAGTTCTGACCGCATCTCCATATTTTTCACCGAAGAGTGCCATTGCCCCTTGCTCCAAGGCCTTCTCCATGGGTACATTGCGCTGTTCCTCCAAAGGAAGTCCATTGCTGATCCGCGCATTTACAAAACTTTCTATGGCTGCCAGTTCATCCGTACTAAGTTTGGCAAAATGGGAAAAATCGAAACGCAGGTATTTGGAATGCACGGCCGAACCTTTTTGTTCCACATGTGTTCCCAAAATTTCACGTAGCGCCTGGTGCAATAAATGTGTGGCGGTATGGTTACATTCGGTTCGCCTTCGCTGCTCTGTGTCTACCACTGCCTTAAATTTATCCGCAGTATCCCTGGGCAAATTTTTTGCAAAATGGACAATCTCGTTATTTTCCTTTTTGGTATCCAAAATATATACCACATCCCCATTGGGAGCTTCCAAATATCCTTTGTCCCCAACCTGCCCACCACCTTCGGGATAAAACGGGGTTAGGTTGAATACGATCTGATATTGCTCCCCTTCCTTCCTGGAAGTTACCTTTCTATATTTTACAATTTTTACCGAAGTTTCCAAATTGTCGTACCCTACAAATTCCTGCTGTGGATCCTCTGCAAGAACTATCCAATCCTCTTTGGTTACCTCGGATGCCGACCTGGAACGGTCCTTTTGTTCCTTCATGGCCGTTTCGAACCCTTTTTCATCCAGATCATATCCTCTTTCACTTAAAATAAGTGCAGTTAAATCGATCGGAAACCCAAAAGTATCATATAGTTCAAAAGCCTTTCTCCCGTCTATTTTCTTGCCCTTGTTTTCGGCTACAATATTGTCCAACAACAACAATCCCTGATCCAAAGTCTTCAAAAATGAATGTTCTTCCTCTTTCACCACATTTTCTATCAACTGTCGTTGGTCCTTAAGCTCCGGAAAGGATTTCCCCATGGTATCGGAAAGCACCTTTACCAATTGGAACATAAAAGGTTCCTTGGTGTTCAAAAAGGTAAATCCATAACGGATGGCCCTTCTCAAAATTCTGCGGATTACATAGCCCGCACCCGTATTACTGGGCAACTGTCCGTCCGCAATGGAAAAGGACACCGCCCTTATATGATCGGCAATTACCCTTATCGCAATACTTACTTCTTCGTCCCTTCCATATTTGGAATTGGTGATGGTCTCTATTTCCCTGATAATCGGGGTAAAAACATCGGTATCGTAATTGGACTGCTTCCCCTGCATTACCATACACAAACGCTCAAAACCCATTCCGGTATCCACATGTTTGGCCGGTAAGGCTTCCAACTGGCCGTTGGCCTTCCTATTGTACTGCATAAAAACCAAGTTCCATATCTCCACCACCTGCGGATGATCTTGGTTGACAAGGGCGGCACCGGAAACCTTTGCCTTTTCCTCCGCGGAACGGATATCCACATGTATTTCGGAGCAGGGTCCGCAGGGCCCTTGGTCTCCCATTTCCCAAAAATTATCCTTCTTGTTCCCAAAAAGAATCCTGTCCCTGTCCACAATATTGCTCCATAACTCCAAGGCCTCGGTATCCTGGCCAAGCTTATCGGCATCGGCACTGCCCTCAAAGACGGTTACATAAAGGCTGGCCCTATCAATTTTACACACTTCGGTCAAGAATTCCCATGCCCAGGCAATGGCCTCCGCTTTGAAATAGTCCCCAAAACTCCAGTTCCCCAACATCTCGAACATGGTATGGTGGTAGGTATCCTTTCCTACCTCCTCCAAATCGTTATGCTTGCCACTTACCCTAAGGCATTTCTGGGTATCGGCCACACGAGGGTACTTGGGTACCGAGTTTCCGAGGAAAAACTCCTTAAACTGGTTCATGCCCGCATTGGTGAACATTAAAGTAGGATCATCTTTAATGACCATAGGTGCAGAAGGAACAATTTTATGTGCTTTTTCCTTAAAAAATTCTAAAAACTTGGCTCTAATTTCTTGGGATTTCATGTAATTTGGTAAGCTTTTTATATATTTAACGGTTGTTAGAAAACAATTTGCAAATTTGCAGGTTATCTATAAACATGACCACAAAAATAGGATAAATTAGATACATGTCTAAGGTAAAATATTATTACGACCCGGACACTCTATCTTACCGTAAGATAGAGCCCAAAAAATCCAGAAGATTTAGAAATATTGCCCTATTTTTTCTAGGATCGTTTCTATTTGGATTTTTAGGCCTCATATTACTTTTAAACACCAATTTGGTAAACACCCCTCGGGAACTTTCCTTGGCCAGGGAAGTGAAAAACTATGAGCTCCAGTTCGAATTGTTGGACAAAAAAATGGAGCAGGTAGAAAATGTACTGGCCAATATTGAGGATCGGGACAACAATATCTACAGATTATATTTCGAGGCCAACCCCATCCCCGAAGAACAGAGAAGGGCCGGATTTGGTGGTGTGAACAGATATAAATCCCTTGAAGGCTTCAACAATTCCGAAATGATCGTCGCCACTACCAAAAGGCTGGACATCATTCAAAAACAAATGGTGATACAATCCAAATCCTTGGATGAGATTACCAAGCTGGCAGAGGAAAAGGAAAAATTATTGGCGGCAATCCCCGCCATACAGCCTATAAAAAATGAAGACCTTACACGTATGGCATCAGGTTACGGTTGGCGTTCCGACCCATTTACCAAAGCCAGAAAAATGCACTGGGGAATGGACTTCACCTCCCCTAAAGGCACTCCCGTTTATGCCTCGGGCGACGGGGTCATTACCCGCGCGGACAACAATGCCTCAGGTTACGGAAAACACATAAGAATAGATCACGGTTATGGGTATATGAGCCTTTATGGCCATTTAAGCCAGTACAACGTTAAGGTCCGCCAAAAAGTAAAAAGAGGGGACCTCATCGGGTTTGTGGGAAGTACAGGTAGGTCCGAAGCACCGCACCTACATTATGAGGTCTGGAAGGACGAGGAAAAAATAAATCCCATTAATTTCTACTACGGCAGTTTAACCGCGGAAGAATTTGAAAATATGTTGAAATACGCTAACCAAGAAAACCAATCGCTGGATTAATGCATATAGATCTTCCGGAAAAACGATATTATGGTATTGGTGAAGTGGCCGATGCCTTTGATGTGAATACCTCACTTATCCGTTTTTGGGAGAAGGAGTTCGATGTGCTCAAGCCTAAAAAAAACGCAAAGGGAAATAGAAAATTCACTCCCCAGGACATTAAAAACCTGCAACTCATCTACCATTTGGTAAAAGAGCGCGGCTTTACCCTGGAAGGGGCCAAAATCCATTTAAAGGAAGACAAATTAAAGACCCTGTCTACCTTTGATGTAATCCAAAAATTGGAAAAGGTCAAGGCAGAACTGATCAAAATAAAGAACCAACTATAAATAAATCCAAATACACTTTATCATGAAAAAATGGTTAATTCCAGTAATTATACTTGTTGTTTTAGGAATAGGCATATACCAATGGGCCGTAGGCTTTAACAACACAGCGGTTAAACTTAAGGAAACCTCTACCCAGACCTGGGCCAATGTGGAGAGCGCCTACCAAAGAAGAAATGACCTTATAGGCAATCTTGTTAAAACGGTACAAGGCGCAGCAGACTTTGAAAAAGGTACCCTTACAGCGGTCATAGAAGCTAGGGCAAAGGCCACCTCCGTTAGCATAGACCCTACCAACATTACCCCTGAGCAACTTGCAAAATTCAATGAAGTGCAGGGTGGACTCAGTGGTGCCCTGAAAAGTCTTTTGGTAACCGTGGAACGTTACCCCGACTTGAAGGCCAACCAAAATTTCCTGGAACTGCAGTCCCAATTGGAGGGTACGGAAAACAGAATAAACATAGAGCGAAATCGTTTCAATGAAAGCGTTCTGCCCTATAACAACCATATCAAAACCTTCCCAAATTCGGTATTGGCAGGCCTTTTTAACTTTGATGAATTGGCCTACTTTAAATCGGAAGCCGGTGCGGAGCAGGCCCCGGACGTGAATTTTGAATTCAATTAGAACACCATGTCCAAAATAGAAGATTTTTTAACGGCCGATGAGGAACTGGAAATAGTAAATGCTATTGTAGAGGCCGAGAAAAACACTTCCGGAGAAATAAGGGTACATATTGAATCAACAACCAAAAAGACCCATTTTGAACGCGCCCAAGAGGTATTCCACTTTTTAAAAATGGACAATACCAAAGAGGAAAACGGGGTATTGATCTACATTGCCGTAACCGACAAAAAATTTGTTGTTTATGGCGACAAGGGCATAAACAGGGTAGTCCCCGATAATTTTTGGAACAACACCAAAACCATTCTAGAGAACCATTTTAAAAAAGGAGATTTTAAGCAGGGTATCGTAGAAGGAATACTCATGGCCGGCAAAGAATTGGAAACCCATTTCCCATGGAAACATAACGACACCAACGAATTAAGCAATGAAGTATCTAAAGGGTAGTAGTCTCTTATTCCTGATATTATGCAGCTGCTCTATAACTGTTGCCCAATTTAAAATTCCCGAAAAACCAAAACTTCAGGAACAAACGAGTGTTTTTGATTATATCAATTTACTATCTGCCGAACAAAAAACGAACTTGGAACAAAAATTGATCCGCTATTCGGACAGTACCTCTACCCAGATAGTAACGGCCATTATCGCTTCTACGCAAGGAGAAAATATCAACTTTCTAGGGGCCAACTGGGGACATGCCTGGGGAATAGGACAGGCAAAGGAAGACAATGGCATCTTAATTTTATTGGCCAGGGACGACCGAAAAATCGCTATTAATACAGGTTATGGCATAGAGCCCCTTTTAACGGATGCCCTTTCCAAACGCATTATAGAAACCGTTATAATACCGGAATTTAAACAGGGCAATTATTACAACGGACTCAATAAAGGAGCAGATGCCATTTTTAACGTACTGAATGGGGAATTTAAGGAAGAACGCAGTTTTGACAAAAATCCCGGATTTCCATTTCAGGCCTTACTTCCGTTCATTATATTTATTGTAATCTTGATTATACTTTCCAATAAAGGGGGAAAAGGTGGCGGCGGTAAGGGAGGCCACCGCAAGGGAATGGACCTTTGGGACATTATTGTGCTCAGTAATATGGGGCGGGGCGGCTATAGATCTGGATCCTCTGGTGGCGGTTTTGGAGGTGGAGGCAGTTTTGGCGGCGGCGGTTTCGGAGGAGGCTTCGGCGGTGGAGGATTTGGAGGTGGTGGATCCTCAGGAAGTTGGTGATTCTTTATTTAATGTAGCAATTAATTAATGTGACAATGGTTTAATTTGAAAACGGGTCAATTTGGTGATTTGGAAATATCCTATGAGGAAATGTTCCAATTTATCAATGAGCCAATGTAACAATGGCCTAATTTGTAAATGAGTCAATTTGATAAT
>CBFGWQ010000077.1:0-16134 GCA_965652575.1 uncultured Arenibacter sp.
GCCCAGAACAGACGTGTCGTTTTCAAGAAAATATAATGAAATAATGCAAACTTTTCAATTGGCCAAAAAATTCAAACCACCTCAATAGTAAACTAACTCGGGGCAAGCCCGTCTGAACGGATACGGGCGGACAGGTTTAAATCCCGATTATCGAGTAAATCAATATAAAACCAAAATAAAAATTATGAGAACACTTGCCTTAATTTATAGCTTTTTACTTTTCTCCTCCACCGCTTTATCACAGGGCTGCAGTAAATTTTACCCCATGGAGGAAGGCTCAAGTTTTCAATATACCATGACCAACAAAAAAGGCAAGGCCGAAGGCGTTACCGATTATACAATTACCAAAGTTGAAAATTCGGGCGGCGTTACCAACGCCACCATGAATATGAGGTTCACCGATGAAAAAGGTAAGGAAATTATGATATCCGATTATAAAATGAGCTGTGCCGGGGGAGCGGTCAAAATAGATTACAATTCCCTTGTACCATCGCAAATGATGAAACAATACACAGATATGGGAGTAGAAATGGATATCAGCGGAACGGATATAGAATTGCCCAATGACCTTAACGTAGGACAGGATCTGGCCGACGCCAATGTAGCCATGACCATTAAAATGACCGGCATGAACATGACCATTAAGGTAGACCAGCTCAATAGAAAGGTAGATAAAAAAGAAAGTATCACCACCCCAGCGGGAACCTTTGATTGTTATGTCCTATCACAGGAGAATGTTTCCGAAACCATGGGAGTAAAACAAATAATGCCGTCCAAGTTATGGCTTGCGGAAGGGGTAGGAATGGTAAAGCAGGAAACCTATAATAAAAAAGGGGAACTCTCCAACCAAATGCAACTTACCAAGTTTCATAACTAAATCGGTGAATTTTTATCTAAAACCCAAGACACCAGTGTTTTGGGTTTTTTAACACAATTGTATATCACTACTGTAAAATTCTGCCTCAAACAGTGTTTCAAAATGCTTCATTAGCTTCTGCTTCACTTCGGCCATATCCACTTCATTTCTGCCAAGTTCAACATTTAAGGAAGTAACCGCCTTACCTTTGATTCCACAGGGAACCATCAGATCAAAATAGCCCAGATCGGTGTTGACATTCAGGGCAAAACCATGCATGGTGACCCATCTACTGGCACGGACACCCATGGCACATATTTTTCTGGCAAACGGGGTGCCCACATCCAACCAAACTCCGGTCTCCCCTTCGGAACGCTCTCCCTTTAGCCCGTAGTCGGCCAAGGTCAGAACAACCATCTCCTCTAAAAACCTGAGGTATTTATGGATATCGGTAAAGAAATTATCCAAGTCCAGTATAGGGTATCCTACAATCTGCCCGGGACCATGGTAAGTGATATCCCCGCCCCTATTTATTTTGTAAAATTTAGCCCCTTTTTCGGCCAATACCTGTTCATCGACCAACAGATTGCCCATATCCCCACTTTTGCCCAAAGTATACACATGGGGGTGTTCTACAAACAAAAAATGATTGGGCGTTTCCAACCGGGAACCCTCCCTCCTATTTTTTATTTTTATGTCCAAGATGGATGTAAACAATTCTTCCTGGTATTCCCAAGTTTCCTTGTAATCCTTATGTCCCAAATCTTCTAAGAGAATCCTTTTGTTCATCCTGCAAAGATACAAACTTCGCAAATAAGGCAAACTGTCAGATTTTAGTTCGGATTGTTCAAAATGATCAGGGCGGCGATAACGCCCGGTACCCATCCGCAAAGGGTAAGTAGAAAAACAATAACAAAGGATCCACAACCCTTGCCAATAACGGCCAAAGGCGGGAAAATAACAGCTAATAAGACCCTAAGACAGCCCATGCCCTTTTCGTTTTTTTTGATTGATCCCTCCCCTATCGGGAAAGGTTTACCAATAAGACCAAAAAAGAGACATTTTGTTACAGGAAATAGGGAATAATTTAAGTACACCATTTTGAAAGCCATCAATTCTAAATTTTGGATTGATAGATTAATGCAGAGTGCCTATATTTGCAGCCTTAATTTATACACATATGCAACTTTCGGAACAAGAAGTAATTAGAAGGGAAAAACTTGGCAGGTTACGGGAATTGGGAATTGACCCCTATCCCGCGGCACTATACCCGGTAAACATCACTTCTAAGAAAGTCAGGGAGGATTATGAAGAAGGCAAAAAGGTAGTTCTTTCCGGAAGGCTCATGTCCAGAAGAATACAAGGTAAAGCTTCCTTTGCCGAACTGCAGGACAGCGAAGGCCGTATACAGGTCTATTTCAACAGGGACGAAATTTGTACCGGGGACGATAAGACCTTGTACAATGATGTGTACAAGAAATTATTGGACATTGGTGACATCATTGGCATTGAAGGGGAACTTTTCACCACGCAGGTAGGTGAGAAGACCGTTATGGTAAGAAACTTTACCCTGCTAAGCAAATCCTTACGCCCCTTGCCCCTTCCAAAAGTAGATGCCGACGGAAAAGTGTACGATGAATTTAACGACCCGGAATTACGCTATCGCCAACGATATGTGGATCTGGTAGTGAATCCAAGCGTCAAGAAAAATTTCATAAAACGCACCAAAATCACCAATAGTATGCGTCAGTTCTTTAACGATGCCGGCTATTTGGAAGTAGAGACCCCAATACTACAACCCATTCCGGGCGGGGCGGCGGCACGTCCGTTTATGACACACCATAACGCATTGAACATTCCTTTGTATTTAAGGGTGGCCAATGAACTTTATTTAAAAAGATTGATTGTTGGCGGCTTTGACGGCGTATACGAATTTGCCAAGGATTTTAGGAACGAGGGCATGGACCGCACCCATAACCCAGAGTTCACCGTCATGGAACTATATGTGGCCTATAAGGATTACAATTGGATGATGGATATGACAGAAAAGCTCTTGGAAAAAGTGGCTATCGACTCCAATGGTACTTCCAAAGTAACCGTAGGCAAAAATGAGATAGAGTTTAAGGCCCCTTACCCCAGAATACCCATTTTGGAAGCCATTAAAATCCATACCGGTTTTGACGTTGCCGGGATGGACGAAACAGAACTTAGGGAAGTTGCCAAAAAACTACATATTGAGGTTGATGACAGCATGGGCATTGGAAAGTTGATCGATGAAATTTTCGGCGAAAAATGTGAGCATCACTATGTGCAGCCCACTTTTATAATAGATTACCCTAAGGAAATGAGCCCTCTCACCAAGGAACATCGGAGCAATCCCGCCTTAACGGAACGCTTTGAGCTTATGGTCAATGGAAAGGAATTGGCCAATGCCTATTCCGAGCTGAACGACCCCATTGATCAACGTGAAAGGTTCGAGGAGCAACTTCAGCTATCGGAAAAAGGGGACGATGAGGCCATGTTCATTGACCAGGATTTCCTAAGGGCATTGGAATATGGAATGCCCCCTACCAGTGGTATCGGAATAGGTATTGATCGTCTAGTGATGCTGATGACCAATAATGCCTCCATACAAGAAGTACTTTTCTTTCCCCAAATGAGACCGGAAAAGAAACAACTGGAATTGAGTGAGGAAGAAAAAGAAATCCTTGCCCTATTAAAACCGGAAGGCAAATTAGCCTTGGATGAGCTTAAGGCCAAAGCGGGCCTAAGCGGCAAAAAATGGGATAAGTCCATGAAGGCCCTTTCCAAACACGAGTTGATCCAAATAATTACCGAGAGTGATACCAAAATGGTAGTGCTGAAAAAATAACCCCTGCAACGGAAGGTTTACAATAGAATTACTTCTGTAAAAACAAATGCTTGCAGTTCTTAACGAAATGGTCGGGAATTGCAAGCATTATATTTTTGATTTATACACCTTCCGTTCAAGTCCTTTTTAGCATAATCGAACGATTTTAATGTCCGTCACTATTTTGAATGGTCACCATTGGATCGAACTACATAAATTAACGCAAGTTCGACTGATATTTAATTGTTAATGGGTTATTTATAATAATTTTGTCCGGTCGAGACCCAAGAAATTTTATTTTTCAAGCGGATAAAATGACATTATTTCAAAAAATTGATTTTGAGGTACAGAACAAATATGATACAGGTAGAGAGATAGTTAAAGGTTTCAGTTATAAATTGAAGGTTTCAAGGTCGTCATTTCGAATGCATATGAGAAATCGAAGATTCAGCGAAGCTAAACCGAAGGTTCACGAATACCCCTAAAATAAATATACATGAGCTAAATCGCACATCTTGCTCCCGGCCAGTATATGCGACTTCTCTCCCGATAGCTATCGGGAGTCCCGAAAAGGGACTCTGTCGAAGTGACTACCGTTGCCCAGTTCATATCATTAATATTCTTAATAAAGATGTCAATGGTAACGGAGTCGAGAGACTTTTTCGACAGTTGTATCTTTAAATTGAGCTCCCCTTTTTTAAAATTCATGTATAGCTGCCTCTTTTCCAAAAAAATCATAGAAGACCATCCTTTTTTCATTTCCGTTAAGGAACAATGTTCGTCCGGATTGCGACAAATTTGAAGAACCGTAATAAAACTCCTGAAGACGTTCTGAACCGTCTTTATATGTAATCATAACTTTGGCTACATTGGGCAGGACATCAATAGATATGGCCGGTATTGGCTGGTCATTTACAACATAAGCCTTAAGGGTATTGGAATTTCTACTGAAAATATAGGTTTGTCTACCCTTAATATTTATTGAAGCCGCCCCTCTATTATCCCCAGTGATCCCTAGCCCACTTTCCATTGCGGAAATACCTTTAAATTCTCCCTTTCCATTACCTTTCAATAAGGTTCCCTTGGAAGCATTGTGTTGCCCTACACCGACCTCGGTACCATAATTATTGCCGGTCACCAATACATCCAAATTACCATCTGCATCAAAATCATTAATTAAAATACCGTATACCGGGGCCATTTGTGCCTCTTTGGGAAGCATCTTAATTTCGAACTTCCCTTTTCCATTATTTTGAAGATAGACCGAAGCAAATTGAAATGCCTTTGTAATATATGAACTGCTTTTTTCCTGCTCGGACAAAACAACGGACATGGTTGCCTGGGCATAGCTGGCATAATCAGGAAATTTTTTCTTCATTGGAGGAACCTGTTTAATAAGATCATCCCTGGAATGCACGGGATACTCATTGCCGTTATTGTAGGATGACATGATCGGGTCAACACTACCATTTTTATCATAATCCTTAGCATATACGGTTAACGGTTCTCTTGGTGAAACCCTATATTTGGTATTTAGTCCCTGGTTTCCCAGAACATAATCCATATCCCCATCATTGTCGAAATCGCCTCCGTTTATACTGTTCCACCATCCAGAAGTAAAGGTCAGTCCCGTTTTTTCTGAACTATTAACCAGCTTTCCATTCCGGTTCTCAAAGAATTGGATGGGCATAAATTCCCCCACAACGATCAGGTCCGTATCTCCATCTGCATCATAATCCGTCCAAAGTGCATCCGTCACCATCCCCACTTTTCCCAGGGATGGTGCCAATGTGCTGGTGACATCGGTAAATTTCCCATTATTGTTTTCCAACAAATAACTGTCTGGGGGCAATGGGTACTTTAAGGGTATTAATCGGCCTCCTACAAAAAGGTCCAGATCTCCATCCCCGTCAAAATCCGAAGCCCTGACACAGGACCCACTGGTCCTGATCCTGGGAAGGGCCTGCGCATCCAACTTAAAATTCCCCTGGCCATCATTTGCGTAAAGTCTGTCCTGATAATATTCAGATCCCTCATAAAATTCGTTACTTCCACTTACTATATAAAGGTCTTGGTCACCATCTCCATCATAATCAAAAAACAATACTCCCGTATCTTCCTCATATTTGTCCTTTTCATTGGGGGTTAGGAGCTTAACATCAAAAGTTCCATCCACTCTTCCATAGAATAATCTGCCACTATAATTATATCCCCCACCAAGAAAGAAATCTTCCCTTCCATCGTTGTTGATATCCCCGACTGCCAATCCCGGTCCTTGATTGGAATGCTTATGTGGCAAAAGAAACTGACGGTTAAAATCGTAATACACCATTTCTTTATGCAAATAATCCAGATTTAAAGGCGCAGAAATATCTTTAAAAAGACCGCCTTTTGATTTGTTACTCTTTGCTGTTATTTCCATGGAAGCTTCATCCTGCAACAATGTTAAAAGCTTGTCAGGTTCAGGATTCAATACTTTGCTAAGTTTTCCATCCGGCCAACGGGCAATAACACTATCTACAACTTTGTCCTGCCCTAGACCAAAATGGATCGTGTTGTCTATAGAGGATTGATATCCCCTTGTTAAAGCCTGCCTTACTATTTGTTGTTTCCCGCCCCGAAACAAGCGGACCTCCGTACCCAGACCCATATTGTTTAGGCTATCTCCCTTCAAACGGATACTTAAATAATGATGCCCCAAAACAATATTGGACCTATTTTCATATATGGAAGCGGGCCCGTTAATATTGTTGATCACTATATCCAGGTCGCCATCATTATCCAAATCGGCATAGGCCGCACCATTGGACAAGGTGGGTTGATCGAGGCCCCATTCTTTAGCCACATTCCCAAAACTTAAATTTCCCTGATTTTTGAACATAAAATTGGGCAACTTAATGGACGGCATTTGTTTTGCTTTTTGTTTCAGTATATGATCCAGGCTATCCTTGGAAACATTGGCGGACAAAGATCCGGTATAATTAATAAAATCCAGGTCGGTAATATCCCTTAAGTAGCCATTGGTCACAAAAAGATCCTTGAGTCCGTCGTTATTGAAATCTGCAAAAAGAGGGGCCCAACTCCAATCCGTGGCATCCACATTTAGCAACTGGCCAATTTCCGAAAAGGAAGGATGGCCATTACCCAAAGCTCCATTGTTTAGCTGTAGGGTGTTACGCATATATTGGGGCATATATCCCTGCTGCAAAGTGCGTTCAAATAAGGCAAAATTTAATGGCCCGGACATTTTTTTTTCGTGATAGTTATCCCTTGGCCTCATATCCATGGTAACGATATCGACCAAACCATCATTATTAAAATCCGCCATATCATTGCCCATACTAAAATGGCTTACATGATCCAAATAGGTCTTGGCCATTTCTTGAAATGTACCATCCTTTTTATTGATATAGAGGTAATCATTTGCAATAAAGTCGTTCGTAACCAGAATATCATCCCACCCATCATCATTTATATCCGCAATCCCGACCCCAAGACCAAGTCCGTCGAAAACTATTCCCGCTTCTTTTGAAACTTCGTTGAATACGATCCCCTTACCCTTCGTTTCATCGTTCCGATATAATTTATCGTTGGCAGGACCACTTCCATCCTCTATTAGAGGTCTTACATTATTGGGATCTCGAATATCATTGGTATGGTTTAACAGATACATATCCAAATCGCCATCTTTGTCATAGTCAAAAAAAGCAGCTTGTGTGGAATAACTTGAATCCGCTATGCCATAAGTTTCGGCCTGTTCAATAAATTTTAAGTTGCCCTGATTTATGTATAAAAGGTTTTTTCGTTTATCCTTATCGTAGTTCCCGGACCTACAAACATAAACATCCAATAGTCCGTCATGATTAATGTCTACCATAGTAACACCTGTGGACCATCCAGGCATAACGATTCCCGCAGCATCCGAAATATCCTCAAAACTTAGTCCGCCTTTATTCAGATACAACCTATCGTTTACCATATTTCCTGTGAAATAAATGTCCGGCAAACCATCATTGTTGATGTCCCCTATGGCCACTCCCCCTCCATTATAAACGTAAAAAAAATCGACCATATTAAAGGTGTCGTTTTCTTCTATATGATTATTAAAGGATATATTGGTAATATCGGAGGGCAATATTTTAAACAGTGGTTCAGGTTTTAATTTATTAGGCTCTCCGGAACCACTATCCCTACAGGAAAAAACCTGTATCAAAACTATGGTCAAAAATAGTATTTTCGCAATTTTACACATCGTTAAAAATTAAAGAGCTACATTTCAATATTACTATTTAAAAATCAGAAAACCCGTCGATTATGACAGGTCTTCCGAAAAAATTAAACTAACTCAACGAACTATTGATATTGTGGGTTTTGGGTAACATTAGGGTTCCCCAACACTTCGTTCAATGGAATGGGCAACACATAGTCCTTGGCCTTTAGTGTCCGGTCCACATCATATGTATCTATAAACTCCTGGATATAATCGCCCAAATAATCCGGGGTACCTCCAAAAGTACTTTTTCTTTTAAGTTCGGGGTAAACCTCACATTCCATAGCAAACTCCATTACACGTTCGTTTACTATAGCGTCTCTTAACAACTCTTTACTAAGATCTGAAAGAGGGTCCAGTCCTGCCCTTTCCCTTACCAAATTGATCCCTAAGTAAGGATCCCCGGTACCGCTCTCATTAGCGGCTTCGGAATGGCCCAATAATACGTCGGCATATCTAAGATACACTATATTCTTCTCGGTCAAGTTTGCATTGGATATTCCCATTTCGGTGTATTTGGCCGACCAACCATTACTAAAAATAAGCTCATCCGGGTTATCGGGATCCGCATCTGCGGAAACCATTCCCCCAAAACGGCTCAGATTGTAGGGTGCATCCGCACTCCATCTAACCACAGGTCTTTCCCCTGCGGAATTAGGCCCAACCCTGGTAGTAGGATATTCACTAATAAATGTACCGGCAATTCTTTTGTCGTTTGGATCATATTTTTCACGAAATGCCTTGGTCGAATTAAGCCAATGCCAACCCACGCCACCAAGATCGTTCGGCAGGTCCCCAGGAATAAAATGCTGGTGGTAATCCTGGTTTTCCCCAGAATTTGCAGAAGCGGAAACTTGGGCCTCAAAAATACGTTCCCCAGAATTTTCATCAGCTACAGAGAAGTTTTGGGCAAAATCATCAAAAAGGGAAATACCACTTTCATCCATAATGGTTTCTGCCGTTGTACGCGCTTCGCCCCATTTTTCATCCTGTAGATATGCCTTCACCAAGAGCGCCATTGCCGCCCACTTGGTGGCTCTCCCTATATTTGCGGAATCATGGGACTCGGGTAAAATAGAGGCCGCCATAGTTAAATCATCTTCAATTAGGTCCAATGCCAATCGCTTTCCGTTTTCATTGGACGGAAGATCCTTATCACTCTCCGTTTTTTGTGTAGTTACCGGAATATTGTCAAAATAACGGACAAGATTGTAGTAATAGAACGCCCTAAGGAACATAGCTTCCGCCTTTACCCTGTCTATTAAGGCCGTATTGGGAGCACCTTCCTCCTTTAATTGATCTGCTTTCCCGATAATAGCATTGGCCCTATTGATGTTCTCATAGGATATCCTCCAGTACTTTCCAATGTAAAAGTCCGAGGTATTTACATTTCCGTTTTGAAAATCCAAGGGACCCTTTTCCCATCCTACCTGATATCCAACCAAACATTCAAATACAAATCTATTATAGTAAAAATTCTCCCAATCCCTACCATAGCCAATACCATCATAGACCGCATTTACACCTAGCTCCAATTGCTCGGCAGTTGCAAAAAAATTGTCTTGGGTGGTAAAATCCGGATTTTCTTCCAGGTCCGAACATCCAACCAATGGTATTCCTATGGCAAATAAGAAGAGGAGACGGTAATATCTAAATTTATTATAAGTCTTCATCGTATGTTATTTTTTATATTTTAATATTATTAAAATTCCAGATTTACACCCAGGGTCAATGTTCTGGAGCGTGGGTAGGCATCATAGTCATCACCTCTGTTCAGGTTGTTCTGCCCCCTGTTATTTACTTCGGGATCAAAACCGCTATAGTCTGTTATGGTAAATAAATTTTGACCACTTACAAAAATACGGGCCTTACTTATATACTTTTGAATACTTGGTATGGTATAACCAAGGGAAATGTTCTGCAATCTAATGAAGGACCCGTCTTCAATAAAATAATCCGAATCCCTGTAGGAATTTGCAAAATCCCTGTTACCATCTATCACAGGTCTTGAAGCACCGGTATTGGATGGTGTCCATGAATCGGTCAGTATATTTGATAGCTGGTTTATTTTTTGCACCCCATCACCTATTTCGGAAGCCTGCAGGTTTCTTACTTCAAAACCTTGTGATCCCCTAAAGAATATCCCCATGTCAAAATTTTTGTAATTCAGGGTAGAATTAAGTCCCCATGTAAAATCTGGATTTGGATCACCTATAATCACGTAATCATCCGGGGTTATTTCACCGTCACCGTTCACATCCCTATATTGCGGATATCCTGGTTTATCACCAGATCTTGAAGGATTACTGGCAATTTCCGCATCGGATTGAAAAATACCGACATAATCATAGCCCCTCCATACACCGATAGGGTTACCTGCTTCCACCCAACTACCATCAACACCCAGGTGACCGCTGGTAGAACTGGAGAAAAACGGGGTACTATCACCAAGATCCAATAATTTATTTCTTAAAAAAGAGATGTTCCCTGAAACGTTCCATTTGAAGTTTTCGTTGTTGATGACGTACCCATCAAGACCTACTTCAAATCCCCTGTTTTCCAAGGAACCGGAATTTTTCAAGATCGACTCGAAGCCCAAACTACTTGGAATGGTCACAAAAAGCAACAAATCTTCTGTTTTGTTATAAAAATAGTCCAGAGTAAGGTTTAGCCTATCATTAAAAAAGGAAGCATCCAGACCAACATTGGTCATGGTGGTAGATTCCCATTTCAAGTCAGGATTTCCCAATCTACCATCGGCAAGACCCAATACCAAACCTCCATTGAACACATAGTTGTATTCATTAAGGTTGGCCAAGGAATTATAGACAGGAATTTCAGAATTACCCGTTAGCCCCCAGCTTCCCCTTAATTTTAAACCATTAATGGTTTCCGATAATTGTGAATTTTCAAAAAATCCTTCATTGGCAATATTCCACCCAAATGCGACAGATGGAAAATTGGCCCACTTGTTTTCTTTTCCAAATCTTGATGATCCATCCCTTCTAAAGGTAACGGTAGCCAGATATCTGCCATCAAAATTATAGTTCACCCTACCCAATAAGGATTCCAACAACCACTCCCTTCTGTTGGAAAATGGTGTAAGTATGTCCGGCCCACCTTGAAGCGTAGCCTGATCTACCGATGCTGCGGTAATACCCCTTGTAGTAGTGCTGGTATATTTATTAACTTCCTTTTGGAAGGTATACCCTGCAACTGCATCGATGAAATGTTTTTCCCCAATTTGTTTATTGTATGTAAGAATATTTTCATTAAGAAAATTGGAAGAACTTCTATTGGCCAAGGTAAGTTCTCCGGCATTGTCCCTGCCCACTCTTGTATTCACGGACGGAAAGAAACTGGTACGGTTTACATTTAAGATATCGGCCCCTACGCTGGTCTTGGCCTTCAAACCATCCAGAATATTAAAGGTAAAACCGGTATTGCCCAAAATCCTGGTGGTAATATCCTGATCGGTGGCATACTCCAATTCCTGCAAGGGATTTATATTAAAACGTCCATCATAGGAGGCCAGTGCATAGGTGCCATCCCCATTTCGAACCGGCACCGTAGGATCCAGCCCCAAAGCCGTAATAATAATACCGCCCGGACCTCCACGATCTGTAGGGGCATTGTTGGATTCTGTACGGTTAATGGCCCAACTGGAACTTATATTCAAGAAATCGTTTAAAGCGTTATTATCCAAATTCAATCGGATACCATACCTCTGGAAATCGGTATTTTTTACAATACCATCATTTTCATGATAGTTACCGGTCAATGCATACTGCGAATTCTCGTTCCCTCCCGAAAAGGTAAGCTGATGGTTCTGGATAATTCCAACCCTGGTAACCTCGTCCAACCAGTTTGTCCCTTCCCCAAAAGCATCGATCTGTGCCTGCGAGTATATTGGCGCACCACCTTGACTTGTTTCAAGTGTATTTAAATAGGTGGCGAATTCAGAACCGTTCAACACGTCTATGGAATTTGTAATGGTCTGTGTAGAATAGGAACCTTCATAACTAATTTTAGCCTTCCCTTGCCTACCTCGTTTAGTAGTTATCAAAACTACCCCGTTAGACCCCCTTGAACCATATATGGAAGTGGCCGAAGCATCTTTCAACACTTCAATGGACTGGATATCATTGGGATTTATGGAGGCAAGTACATTGGACGCCCTTCTATTGCCTCCCGCACCATAGGCCTCATTGTCCGGATAAATAGGAAAACCATCGATTACGTATAGTGGTTCACTCCCGCTATTGATAGAGTTTGAACCCCTAATACGTACGGATACGCCCCCGCCCGGAGCTGCGGAAGCTTGGGTAACCTGTACACCAGGTGCCCTGGCCTGTATGGCCTGATCAACGGAAGTTACCGGCAATTCCTTAAACGAATCACCATCGATCGAGGAAACCGATCCGGTAAGGTCACTTTTCTTAACGGTACCATAACCAACTATCACCACCTCGTCCAAGGCTTGGGATTGCGGTTCAAGAGTCACATTGATTACATTACGGCCATTGATATTAACCTCTTGGGGAGCAAAACCCAAAGAGGAAAATATTAAAACGGCAACACCGTCAGGCACATTTAATTCGTAATTTCCATCAAAGTCCGTTATTACACCGGAAGTTCCGGCAATTACGTTTACCCCTGGCAAAGGGGTGTTGGTTTCCCCATCGGTGACAGTTCCTGAAACTGTCTGCTGTGCCGCCGCGGTAAAACCAATTAAAAAAAAGGCTACGAATAAATATCCGGGCCTTAAATAAAATGATTTAAGCAAAGTGTACTTCATTTGAGTTGGTCTTTAGTTATTAGTTAAAATTGGGACTATTAGTGGCCCATACTTCTATAAAGGAATATTGGATAGCCAAGAACCTTAATAGAAAAGGATCCCCACTTAACCCAATACAATAGTAATAGGTTCTACCAAGTTTACAAATGGACTATTTTATTTTAATATGGATTATTTCATTATTATTTATGAATATCCCAATTTTTATGAAAACAACTTGACAATATCATATTATAACACTCAAAATAATACCATTTTTGCATACCTGTCCAACAATACGGAACTCCCTTAAGAGCCGTTTCCGTCTCCTCTGAAACCAGTGTCCGATTACCCTTGGTTTAGTCATCCCAAGTCTTGTCCTTTTTCAGAAATACCTATATTTTTAATATTGGAAAGGCAATAGGGCATACAAAGTTGATAGGAACAGAATTTACGTACAGAAAATATACAAGATATCAGCTGCTCTGTTTTGCCTTGTACGCTTTTGGGGAAACACCGATATACTTTTTAAAAAGCCTCGAAAAATAGAGTGGATCCTCAAATCCCATTTTAAAGGAAATTTCCTTTACACTTAAATCCGTATAATTGAGATACTCACAAGCTTTTTGGGATTTTTTTAAATTGAAGAAATGAATAAGGGAATATCCCGTACTTTTTTTAAAAAGGTTAAAAAGATATGATGATGAGTAATTAAACTCTTTGGCAATATCATCCGACTTCAAGGATTTATCAAGATTTTTGGTCAAAAAATCTACAATACCGTCTACAAGGTCATTCCTGTCACTTACTTTAAGTAATCGGTCGATTTCAAGAAAAACAAAAGAAGTTAAAAAATTCAATCCCAAAATATTGGCATATTCCAACCTCGGCATTACATAGTCCCTATCTAAAATCTGAAATATTTGATTGAACTGTACGATCCTACCACTATCGAATGGTACAATATCATACTTATTATTGTTTGAACGGTACCTATCAAAAATACTTTGGGCAATAAGCCCGTCAAAGTGCATCCAATATATGCTCCATGGATTAAGTTCATCGGCACCATATTTATGTGCTGTTCTTTTAGGTATTATATAGAAGCGATTGGGAAGAACCAGGATCTGTTCCCCGGCAATTGTCAATTTTCCCTGTCCTTCGGTACAATATATTAAGATAAATTCATCGGCCCCTTTTTTTCTTGTTCTATGGTGGAAATTTGCCTTTGGATAATATCCTATATCCGTTATATAGAAATTATTGGTGATGATATTCGTTTTCAGCTCCGCTTTTATACTTTCCGGAAGAACTATCATCTTTTGCCCCATAAATCCGTCCTTTATAGTATAATTATCCATGTTATAACAAAATTCGTCTATGTTTTTAATTCGTATAATTATGTAATATTGAACTTTATATGGGCAAAAATACATATTTACTATCTAAAACCTATATATTTAACAAGTATATAAATGTTATTTGAAATTTTTACAAATACCTTCAATAAGTTCTTTATGATTTAAATAGTGTTATAACGTCTATGTTATAATCTTTGAACAATACATTTTGGACTTGGCCCAGGACGGAAATTTGTTAAAGAAATACCGATTGATAAGGTTTGATATATAACTATAAGGTTTAATGCTTTCTTTTAAACAAAAAAAGACAACTATTTAAAGTATGGTTACTTACAGGATTGTACCACTATCAAGAATTGCGAATAGTTACCAACGAAAAAATTATGGGCGAAATCCAATTTAATTTCAAATACGTACTCTTTCTTGCCCTTGTTTCGGCCATGGGAGGGTTTTTATTTGGTTATGACTGGGTAGTTATAGGCGGGGCAAAACCATTTTACGAATTATATTTTGGCATTAGTGCCATGCCCACCCTACAAGGTTGGGCTATGGGCAGCGCATTGGTCGGTTGCATTTTTGGAGCCATAATATCCGGATTTGCAGCAGACCGTTTTGGCCGTAAAATGCCTTTGATTCTTTCAGCAGCACTTTTTACCATATCTGCATTTGGCACTGGTTATGTAGATAACTTTACATTGTTTATTGTTTATAGGGTCATAGGCGGATTGGGTATTGGTCTGGCTTCCACCCTATCCCCAATGTATATAGCGGAGATAGCACCGGCAAAATATAGGGGCCGGTTTGTGTCCATTAACCAATTGACCTTGGTAATCGGTATCCTGGCCGCCCAAGTTGCCAATTTCCTTATTGCGGAAGCTATCCCCAATGGCAGCACCCCAGAGGCCATTTTAAACTCATGGAACGGGCAAACTGGCTGGCGCTGGATGTTTTGGGCAGAACTAATTCCTGCAATCCTATTCTTTGCCCTAATGTTTATGGTTCCAAAAAGCCCGAGATTTCTTGTGAAGATCAATAAGCCTGCTGCAGCACAAAAGGTATTGTCCAAAATTGGTGGAGTACATTACGCTGAGCGGGAATTAAAAAGCATAAGCTTAACCTTAAAGGCAGACAATGCCCATAAAATTAATTTTTCCGATTTCAAAAGCTCCAAGGTAAAGCCCATACTGTTGATTGGAATTGTCCTGGCCGTATTTCAGCAGTGGTGCGGCATCAATATTATCTTTAACTATGCCGAAGAAATTTTTACAACTGCGGGATATAGCGTTGGTGAAATGCTGTTTAATATCGTGATTACGGGCAGTATAAATTTAATATTCACCATTGTTGCCATGAGAACGGTGGATACCTGGGGACGCCGAAAATTAATGCTCATGGGCTCAATGGGCCTGGGAATAGTCTATGCCATATTGGGGGCCGCCTACTATATGCAGTTTACCGGTTGGCCCGTCTTGCTCTTGGTAATTACGGCAATTGCCATTTATGCCATGTCCCTGGCCCCGATAACATGGGTGGTATTGTCCGAGATATTCCCCAACCGCATTAGGGGCGTGGCCATGTCCATAGCCACTTTTTCATTATGGGCGGCTTCATTCACCCTAGTGTTCACCTTTCCCATTATGAACAGTGCACTTGGATCCTACGGCACCTTCTGGGCCTACAGCCTTATTTGCTCCATAGGATTCATTTTTATCTTGAAGAAATTGCCGGAAACCAAGGGAAAGAGCTTGGAAGAGATAGAATTGGAACTAACCAAGAACAAATGAAAACGTACTATATCTTTTTTCTGCTCACCGCATTTGCTTCCCAAAGATACCGTACGCAAATTATTGATGATCCAACAACCTATAATCAAATCAACGAAAAAAGGACATCAAGCAGTGGTCATGGCCATATTGGATCTTTTTAGCCTGGAATCGAAATAATAATCTAAATAACATAAACAGATGAAATTCAAAGTTTTAATTCTACCCATTATACTTCTGCTCATTTGTTCTTGTA
>CBFGWQ010000078.1:0-15869 GCA_965652575.1 uncultured Arenibacter sp.
TGCCTATTGCCTATTGCCTATTGCCTATTGCCTATTGCCTATTGCAAATATATTTATAGATCATGCACGGGAACGGCTTAAAGGAGATTCCCTAATCCTTAAAAGCACTATAATCCCTATTGAAGGGCCTGATGATCAAACGGGCCTCCCTATCGAACCGCACGTAGTTGTACACCCAATTCACAAATACCACCATTCTGTTCCTAAATCCAATTAGAAAGAAAAGGTGTACAAACATCCAAACGAACCAGGCAAAAACACCTTGGAACCTCATATTCTTCATATCCACTACCGCCTTGTTCCTTCCAATGGTGGCCATACTTCCCTTATCCTTGTAAACAAAGGGCACTAGCGGTCTGTTTTCCAATAATCGCACCAGGTTCCCACCAAGGTTCCTTCCCTGCTGCATTGCGGGCTGGGCCATCATGGGGTGTCCTTGGGGCATGGTCTCGGTCTGCATGCAGGCCACATCCCCCACGGCAAAAATATTGTTATGGCCCTTAACCCTATTAAATTCATCCACAGGGATTCTGCAGCCGCCCACCAGTAGATCCTTGGCATTCAAGCCTTTGATTTCCACTCCTTTTACTCCGGCGGCCCAAACCAGGGTGGCGGTTTCAAAATCAACATCGGCATCCGTGGTTACCGTTTTGCCATCATAGCCGGTTACCCTTGTGTTTTTCCAAATTTGTACACCTAGTCCCTCCAAAAAATCCTCCGCCTTTTGTGAAGCCTGTTCGCTCATTTCCTTAAGGATACGATCTCCGGATTGGATGAGGTGGATCTGCACACGTCTGGTATCCAGATCGGGATAGTCCTTGGGCAAAATCCCTTTTTTTATTTCTGCCAAGGCCCCGGCCAATTCCACCCCGGTAGGACCTGCCCCCACTATAACAAAATTCATAAGGGCATCCCTTTCATGATACTGGTCGGTAAGAAGTGCCTGCTCAAAGTTTTCCAGTATCAAACTTCTGAGGTTTAATGATTGGGGGATGGTCTTCATGGCCATACTATTGATTTCGATCTCCCTATTCCCGTAATAATTTGTTTCGGAACCGGTAGCGATCACCAAATAATCATATTCCAATGAACCGATATTGGTAACAATAGTATGCTCCGGGGTCCTTATTTCCTCCACATTGGCCAGCCTAAAGTAAAAGTTGGTATAGCCCTTTAGCACCTTTCGTATGGGATAGGCTATGGAATCCGGTTCCAACCCTCCGGTAGATACTTGGTATAGCAATGGCTGAAAAGTGTGATAATTATGCTTATCCAGAAGTACCACCTGTACCTCTTTATTTTTCAATCCTTTGGCAATGGAAATACCTGCAAAACCACCACCGATAATAACGATTCTTGGAAAACTAGTCTTAGGAATATTCATATATGTAAATATGGGTAAATTTAAACATTCGCAGACGAATCAAGAAGAAGAAAATTTGTTTTAAACATATTCGGGTTTCCCTAAAATAAAACAAGGAAGTAATTTCTATATTCGCTGTAACAAAATTATATTTTATACTACTAATCATCAACTAACTACTTAGGACCGAGTGACCAAAGATTTGGAACATCAATTCGTTACGGAATTAGAGTGCAATCAGAATATTGTGCATAAGGTCTGTACGTTGTACACCAATGACAGGGACTCCCATAATGATCTGTTTCAGGAAATAACGATCCAATTATGGAAGGCCTATCCCAAATTTAGGGGAGAATCCAAATTTAGTACCTGGATGTATCGGGTGGCCCTGAATACGGCCATAACATTATATAGAAAATCGAAAAAAAGTATCCCGGCCCAAGATTATGAGTCGGTCATGTTTAAGATAACAGCGGACGAATACGACCCTACCGAGGAACAACAACTTAAACTGATGTACAATGCGGTAAGGCAATTAGGGGATGTGGACAAGGCCCTGGTCTTTCTTTACCTGGAGGACAAGGACTATAGGGAGATAGCGGAAACCATGGGTATTACCGAGGTAAATGCCAGAGTAAAGATGAACCGGATAAAAAACAAGTTAAAAACCATTTTAAATCCCTAGCCATATGACGGATGAACTGGAATTACTAAAAAGGGATTGGCAAAAAAAAGACAAACAATTGCCCCAACTGTCCTTTGATGAAATTTATAACATGATATGGAAGAAGTCCTCTTCCATCGTAAAATGGATTTTCTTAATAAGTATTATTGAATTTTTAGTACCCCACTTAATATATTTTGTTCCATCCATGTCCAAGAATTTGGCGGTTTGGAAAGATCTGGGCCTAGGGAATTTTTTATTGGTTTCCAGCGTGGTACAATATTCCGTGGTGCTATTTTTTATCTTTCAATTTTACAGAAGATATAGGGAAATATCGACCTTGGACAATGCCAAAAAATTGCTGTCCAACATCTTAAAGACCAGAAAGACCGTTAAGTACTATGTTCTTTTTTGTTTGTCCATGATATTCATATCCTTTATAGTCATGGCCATAGGAATATATTTGAACGAAGATCCCATGACCGCTATGGGGTATAATTATAATTCAGCGAATATTTCTATAGAAAAACTAAAGGCCACCATGATTATAGTGGTGGTGGTAATGGGAATTATTATTACGCTGATAATGGGATGTATCTATTTTTTACTCTACGGAATCCTCCTAAAGAAACTCAAAAAGAACTATAAGGAACTTAAGGATATGGATATTTAAACCCTGAATTTCCGTTTTTTGTTTTCCTCTTCGTAAGCCATTAACTCACTTTTGGGAATGACCTTTAAAAAGGAAGGATGTTGCTCAATGGCATATTCCAATTTTTCAATAATGGAATCGAAAGATTCGTTCTCATAATCAATATCCAATGGCTCCTTGATTACCATGGACTGTAGAATTCCTTTCTTTTTAACGCGTAGTCCTTTTTTATCGAAAGACCTCCTGAAGCCGTCAATGACCACAGGGACCACTACCGGTCTGTATTTTTTTATAATATGGGAAGTTCCTTTTCTCAACGGTTTCCACGGCGTTGTGGTTCCCTGGGGAAAGGTAATTACCCAACCGTCCTTTAAAGCGGTTCCAATATTGGAAATATCGCTCATCTTAACCTGTCTGTTCACATCCTGCCCCTCGGACCTCCATGTGCGTTCCACACTTATCGAGCCTGCGTATGCCAAGATTTTTGTCAACAGGCTCTTCTTCATGGTTTCTGCCGCCGCAACATAATACATATTCAATTTGGGCTGCCATATATACCCCAAATTTTTTATGGAATCTTCCCTACCGCTCAAGCTGGCATTGAACACATGGAACATGGCCACTACATCGGCAAAATAGGTCTGATGGTTGCTTACAAAAAGTACATTTTGTGCGGGCAGTTTTCTAATAACATCCGACCCCTCAATTTCAATGGTATTAAAGCCCCTATATCTTTTATGGGTAATAACGGCCAAAATACGGATAAGCCATTTCTTTAAAAACAAATTATGTCCAAACGGATTTTTCTTAAACAGGCCCATATTTTTCTTGTTAAGGTTCAAAATTACGAAATAAGTACCTTATAATACTTGTTTAAACAATTCCTTGATTTCGCTCAACATCATGGCCGTTGCCCCCCAGACCGTATAACCGTTTAATTTAAAGGCAGGTACCTCTACATGCCGGGCATAGGATGTGGTTAAAATTTGATGAAATATTTTCCCGTCATCCATAAAATCGTGCAAGGGGACCTCCACTATGGCCGCAACCTCATTGGCCTGTCTTAAAAATGGTCTCTCTTTTTTATACAGCCCAAGGTATGGCGTTACTTCAAAATTACTCGGTGGAATATAGACTTCGCTCATGGAACGGACGACCGTAATATGCTCCCTAACGGCCCCCACTTCTTCCTGGGTTTCCCGTAAAGCTGTTTCCAATAAATTAATATCCTTTTTTTCCACCTTGCCGCCGGGCAATGCAATCTGATTGCTATGAATACCCTTATACGTATTTCTCAGTATCAAAAGAAGATGGGTCCGGTAATCCATATTTGGGTAAAAAAGTGCCATTACTGCAGCCTTTCTGGGATTTTGTTTTTTAATATTACCGGATTCCAACTCTTTGATCCTAAACATTGGGGCCATTTTATAATGTGATGCACTCCCTGGAAGTTCCAGATTTTCTATTTTTGATATTCTGTTGGAAAAATCGTCAAAATGCACAAATTCTATTTTTGTAATTTTCAGCAAAATTAATTAAAAAACAACCAACCCTTGAGCCATGCAGATCATTTAACACACATTGAAAAAACAACAAAAACTACATGACACTTAAAGAGATTTCACTTTTTGCAATATGGTCGGTGTTCCTTTTATGGGGCTGTAAAGACCAACCGACTCCCAAAGAAAACAAGCCTCCGCAAAGCAATATTAAAAAAGACAGCATAGTTGCACAGGCACCCCCAAAAGTAGGGGAAAAAGAGAAAGATGCCTTTGAACTCACCGAGGATAATGCCATTGAATTTTTCTTCAATTACAGCAAAACCTTAAAGGAGGACAAGGTAAAGCTCACCACTAGCCTAGGGAATATTACCATACAGTTGTTCAACAATGTCCCCTATCATAAGGCCAACTTTATATACCTTGCCAAAATGGGATATTTTAACAATACCTATTTCCATAGGGTGGTAAAAAACTTCATTATCCAGGGAGGCAATGCCGATAATGTGGAGACCGCGGAAAAAAGATCCAAAATAGGCCGATACCTTTTGCCCCCGGATACCAGAAAAGGGCACAGGCACCATAGGGGGGTGGTTTCCATGCCCAGCAGTGAAATTGACAACCCCCACAAATTGGCATCTCCCTATGAATTCTTTATTGTTGTTACCAAGCCCGGCTCCTATCACCTGGACGGCGGGTATACCCCGTTTGGACAAGTGATAGACGGTATGGATGTGGTTGACAAAATAAACAGCCAACCCGTGGACAACGGGGATTGGCCATCCCAAAACATATATATTCTAAAAGCGGAGGCGATGAAGTAAGCAGTTTACAATGAACAATGGGCTTTTTGTTCCAAGCATTGAGCGTACCGCCCCTTTCAAATTATTTGGCAACTTTGAACTTTGGACTTTGGACCTTGAACATTACCTGGCATTGCGATAAATACTTGGAAGGGATATTTTAAATCTAACGGCAAGCAATCGGATCCCAATAACGATCAATATGGAAGCCACATAGGCATAGGCGTCGTCATAGGGCAGTTTAAGCATAAGAAAAAAACCTATACCGCCCATTATACAGGCAGTTGCATATATTTCCTTTCTGAATATTACCGGTATTTCATTGCACAAAATATCCCGTATTACCCCTCCAAAACAAGCGGTTATAGTACCAAGGGCAATACACATTACAGGAGACAGGCCCGACTGTAGTCCATGGGAAATACCGACCATGGTGTACAGACCTATCCCGATAGTATCAAAAAGGAAGAGGGATTTCCGCATATATTTCAATTGGTTCCTAAAAATTATGGCAAAGACAACGGTGCCGGCAATAACATACACATAGGTAGGTTCCTGCATCCACAAAACCGGAGTGTTGCCAATTAACATATCCCTTAAAGTACCCCCTCCTGTTGCCGTTACAAAGGCAATGATGAAGACTCCAAAAAGATCCAATTTTTTATCCATAGCTACCAATACCCCGGAAATGGCAAAGGAAATTATTCCTAATATATCAATTATAAAATAGAACATGGGCTATGCTTTTTGGGTATAAAAATTATAATCTTTTAATACGGTGTCCAGATATTGAACGTCATAAAGGTCCGAATTGGAATGTAAAAGACTTTCCACCTTATCCCTCAAAGCTTTCATGGTCCTATAATCATGGCTTTTTTTGGCTATTTGGTAGGTTTCCTTTATAAGACGAACATCCTTATCGGTCAATATGGTAACATTGGTAAACTTAGGGGCATAGGTTTCCGCTACCTCTTCCAAAATAGTATGCGAAATTTTTACTGCATTTTTTGTACTAATGACCACGGTACCGGCAGCGGCATCCCCCAATCTTTGCTTTTTGTCCGTAAATAAAATGGCCAATAGTCCAACAGCACCAAAAAACAGCCAAATATCCACCACACGTAGCATCCACCTGACCAATAAATTGGACCAATGTACGGGGGACCCGTCCAACCTTACCACTCTAATTTTCATGAGCATCTTCCCCACCGTTTGCCCATTGAACAAACTGTGCAACAATAGGCTATAAAACATGGCCGGAAGAAAAATTAGGCCTACCAGTCCTATTTGTGTCCAACTATCATCAAACACATAACCTATGGCCTGCCCTATCAACTGTACCAGCACGGCATAAAGGTATAGTATAAATCCGTCCACTAAAAACGCTACGATCCTTTCCCCAATACCTACAATTTTATAATCCAGGTTTACATTTTGCGTTGTATTGATTTGAAGTTTGGACATATTAGTACTATTTTTATTTCTTAAAGGATTATCCCAATATGCGTGAGGCCGCTTTTGTGAAGCAAAATAAAGAAAAATGGATAGCATTTGAAAAGGCTATCAACTATAATGCCCACATTGATCCGGACGAACTTGCCAATGGTTACGTTCAACTGACCAACGACCTTGCCTACGCGCAGACCTATTACGCAGAAAGCAAGACATTATTGTACTTAAATTCCCTGGCATCCCAGGCGCATCAAAAAATATATAGGAATAAAAAAGAAAACCGGAACAGAATTGTAGATTTTTGGAAGACGGAATTTCCTCTTTTCTTTCGGCAATACCACAGGACCTTGGGAATCGCCTTTCTCATTTTTATGATGGCCTCTGCTATAGGCTGCATTTCGGTAATTAACGATGACACCTTTGTGAGGTTGATTCTAGGGGATGCCTATGTTAATGAGACCCTCAACAATATTGCCAACGGAGACCCTACGGCCATATACAAGGGAGGTAGTCAAATCGGTTCTTTTTTAGGGATTACCATAAACAATATCAAAGTGGCCTTTATGGCCTTTTCCTTTGGCGTAATTACCAGTATCGGCACTGCTTATATCCTATTCAGCAATGGTGTAATGCTAGGTGCCTTTATTACTTTTTTTTACACCCAGAATGTCTTTTATCAGGCCAACAAACAGATTTGGCTGCACGGTACCATAGAAATTTCGGTCATTATCATTGCCGGTTGTGCCGGACTGATCATGGGCAATAGCATCCTGTTTCCCAAAACCTATTCCAGAAGGGTCTCTTTTATGAAAGGGGCCAAGGATGGATTAAAAGTAGTGGTTAGCACCATTCCCTTTTTTATTATTGCCGGTTTTATAGAAGGATTTATTACCCGTTATTCCAATATGCCCCCATGGTCGGCGTTTTTAATTATAGGGTGTTCCTTATTGCTCATTATTTTTTATTATGTTATTTATCCCATTTTGTTAAATAGATCTTATGCAAACCAAAAATCAGGAAAAATTCATTGAACTAAGGGTCAATAGGGACTTTGGGGATATCATTACCGTATACTTCGAATTCTTTAAACAAAACCTTAAAAAATTTACCAATGTTTTCCTAAGCTACAATGGTATTTTTCTAATAGGTCTGTTGGTCGTTAGCTATTTACTGGTATCCGGGGCAATAGGCCTTATTACCAATAACCAAAACACGGTCCTGGATGCAGTTGGTTCCGGCAATGAGACCTATATAATGTATTTTATCCTTGGCGGTATTTTATTCTTTGTAATTTTTCTTATGGTGGCTGTCTTAAATTACAGTCTTAGTACTTCCTATATGATAAAGTACGAAGAACACAGAGGCCAGAATTTTGATAAGACCGATGTTTGGGAAGAAGTAAAAAACAACTTGGGAAGTATCGTTATTTTTATTTTAATATTGATATTGCTCTTTTTTGGACTTATGATCGCGGCCATAATCCTGACCTTTATACCGCTGGCCGGAATGCTTGCCCAATATGTAATTCAATATTTCGTAATGGCATGGGTGGGCGTGTCCTTTTTTGTTATGCTGAAAGAAAGAAGAGGTGTTACGGATGCCCTAGGGGAAGGTTGGAACCTGGTGACCAAAAATTTTTGGAGATCCGTGGGGGTGAATTTTATCCTTGGCTTCCTTATCGGGCTTTTATTCATGGTAGTCATTATGATTCCGGGGATTCTTATCGGAATCTACACTTTTCACGTAGTTCAAAACGATGTTGACCTGGGGGCTTCCTTGGTACCTACCATCATTTACACCCTGGGTACCTGCCTATTGCTTATAATAGCGGTCTATTCACAATGTTTATCGCAATTTGTAAACGGGCTGTTATACTTTTCCCTGCACGAAAAAACATACAATTTAAACTCAAGAAGCAAAATAGACCAAATAGGATTGAACAGTGATTAGATTAACTGCCACCATTTACTGCTTTTTTGCACTATTCCAGGGTCTGGCCCAAGGGAAAAAGGACTCCCTTGCCCTGCCCCAGGACACCAACAGCAAATTGGTATTGCGGGCATTGGATGAAGATTTTATTCAAAAATACCAAGGAAAGGAGTTTAACTACGATATTAAGGACGGGGAGCCACAAAATCTACTGGCCCGTTTTCTCAATTGGGTTATGAACGGACTCAAAAATGTATTTGGTATCGACATCCCCCAAGGGCTTGCCCAATTGTTGGAATACCTTATCTATGGACTAATGGGAGTTTTGGCCATCTACTTGCTTATACGGTTCCTTACCGGAGAAAATGCCTCGGCCATATTCAGGAAAAAAGAAACTACAATTGTAAATCCGAACTTGGCAGAGGAACATATGGAAAGCCTGGACCTGGATGCTTTGATAAGTGATGCCATACAACAAAAGAATTATAGATTGGCCATACGTTACCAATACCTAAAGACATTAAAAACACTGTCCAAACATCAGATCATAGAATGGCATTATGAAAAAACGAACAAGGACTACGAAAACGAAATAAAAGCCCCTAAAATAAGGCTACTCTTTAAGGATGTCTCCTATCTATACGACCATATTTGGTACGGGGAACAGGAAATAGACGATCAAAAATACCGGGCCGCCCAGCTAATGTTTGCCACCCTAAACAATATAGGCGCCCATGGATAAGCGTTCCAAAATAATCCTCGGGTTGTTCCTTGCCGTACTCATTGGTATTATAGTAACCGAGATTGTGCGCCCCAAACCCTTGAACTGGAAGCCATCCTATACCTCCTCGGACAAAATTCCTTTTGGATGCTATGTATTGTTCCATGAACTTCCCCATCTTTTCCCGGGACAAAAAATACATTCTTCCAATGAAAGTTTGTACAACATCCTAACACAAAGGGACACCACTAAAACCTCCAGTTACGTATTAGTCAATGATGTGCTGGACCTGGATAAGCAGGAGGCCCATAAATTACTTCAATACGTATATGATGGCAATGATACCTTTATTGCGGCATCCAACTTTGGGACCTATCTTGAGGACACCCTAAACCTGGAAATAAAAACCCATTATTCCATAAAAGAGGATTCGGTACTGGTACATCTTGCCAACAATTCATTTCCCAAACAAAATTATCCCTTGAAACGCGGAGCCTACAATACCCACTTTTCTTCAGTAGACACATTGAAATCAACAGTTTTAGGGCATATCACCTTTAATTCGGACCGGGGTACTTTACTTTCGGGACCCGAAAAGAAAACCGAAGCTGCCAATTTTGTGAAAGTGAAATTCGGAAAGGGCCATTTTTACCTGAATACTACCCCGCAAGCATTTACCAACTACTATTTGTTAAGGGGCAATAAGGACTATGTGGCAAATACCCTTTCCTATCTCAAGGATGTGGATGTATATTGGGACAATTATAAAAAATCCGGGCGGATCGTAATAAACTCGCCCATGCGATTTATACTTAATCAGGCTTCCCTAAGATGGGCCTATTACTTAGGTATGATAGGGTTATTGATTTTTATAATATTCAAGGCCAAAAGGGAACAACGGATCATTCCTGTAATTACCCCATTGGAGAATTCCTCCATCGAATTTGCCAAAACCGTAGGGGGGCTGTATTACGAGCATAGGGACCTTACAGATCTGATCTTTAAAAAAATAATTTTTTTTCTGGAGCACATGAGAAGTAATTACCACCTTAATACCGAAACTATCAACGAGAAAACGGCTATGGATCTAGCAGCCAGATCGGATAAACCACTGTCACAGGTCAAAGATCTGTTGGATTATATCGTATATCTTAAAAATAAAGAGCAGCACAGTGAACAGGATGTGTTGCAACTGAACATAAAATTAAATCAATTTAAAAAATAGCAGATGGAAGAAAGTCAACATGGGGAAGATTCCGGACCGTTGGAATTTAAAAACAGAATAGACCTTGGTCAATTACAGACCTCGGTAGCACAGATAAAAACGGAATTGGGCAGCGTGATCATTGGACAACGGGACATGATCGAATTACTTATCATTTCCATCCTCGCCAATGGGCATTCCTTAATAGAAGGGGTACCTGGGGTAGCCAAAACCGTTACTGCCAAACTCTTGGCAAAAACGATGAATGTTAACTTTAGTAGAATCCAATTTACCCCGGACCTTATGCCCAGCGACATTTTGGGCACTTCCATTTTCAATGTCAAGACCTCGGAATTTGAGTTTAAAAAAGGCCCTTTGTTTTCCAATATTATCCTTATAGATGAAATAAACCGTGCCCCCGCCAAAACACAGGCGGCCTTGTTCGAAGCTATGGCCGAACGCCAAATTACCATGGATGGACAATCTTATGAAATGTCGCCGCCATTTTTGGTGTTTGCCACCCAAAATCCCATTGAACAGGAAGGCACTTACCGACTTCCCGAAGCCCAGCTGGACCGATTCCTTTTTAAAATAAAAGTAAACTATCCGTCCCTAGAGGAAGAAGTAGCGATATTGGAGAGCAAACATCGTCAAAAAAACAAAAATCTGGAAAGCTTGATTACTCCTGTGCTTACCGCAGAACAAATAGCCAGCTATCAAAAGGTTATTGGGGATATTATAATTGAGGACAATTTAATGACGTATATTGCCGGAATTGTACACAATACACGTAACAATGCCAACCTTTACCTGGGGGCCTCCCCTAGGGCCTCCATAGCCATCATGGACGCTTCCAAGGCCCTGGCGGCCATCCAGGGGCGCGATTTTGTAACTCCGGACGATATTAAGAAAGTAGCGGTCCCAATATTGGAGCACAGGGTTATACTGACACCGGAGAGGGAAATGGAAGGATTTACAACGGAGAAAGTGATACAACAAATTATGGATACCATTGAAATTCCAAGATAACGGACAAAAACCGTAGCTACAAAGGGCATATGAAAAAAATCCTAAGAAACGTCTATCTCCAGAAGAGATTCTTTATTATGCTGACCGGTCTGGTCCTAGGTTTTCTCATATCCTATATGGTGCCCGATATTTTTGGGGCAATAAAATTGTTGTTCTATATTTTTGCCCTGCTTTTTTGGGTCGATATAATTTTGATATTCGCCTCCAAGGGGAGAATAGAAGGCCAGCGTCTTGTCCCCGAAAAACTTTCCAATGGGGATGAAAACGAAATTAAAATAAGCCTTTCCAATTCTTATTTGTTCCCGGTCGGTTTGAAAATTTTGGATGAAATGCCGCATCAATTTCAAAAACGGGATTTCGGGATTTCCACAAATCTTGGAAAGGGCAAGATAAAAGTGTTCAAATACTACCTGAGACCTACCGAGAGAGGGGTGTATTCCTTTGGAAGCTTAAACGTCTTTGCCAGTTCCCCTATTGGTCTGATCTCCAAAAAATACACCTTTGACCAGGAACAGCAAGTCCCGGTATACCCCTCCTTCCTGCAATTGCGAAAGTATGATCTAATGGCGTTTACCAATAAACTTTTTGAATACGGTATTAAGAAAATTCGTCGTATAGGCCATACCATGGAGTTCGAGCAAATAAAGGATTATGTTCTAGGCGATGATATCCGGAACATTAATTGGAAGGCAACGGCAAAAAAAGGTGGCCTGATGGTAAATCAGTATCAGGATGAAAGGTCGCAGCCAATTTATTCCATAATCGATAAGGGCAGGGTCATGAAAATGCCCTTTAACGGCCTTAGCCTATTGGATTATGCTATTAACGCCACTTTGGTTATCTCCCACATCGCCTTAAAAAAGCAGGACAAGGCCGGAATGTTCGCCTTTAACAGGAAAATTGAAAACCGGGTAGCGGCCGAGAGACGAAGCGCTCAAATGAACCTCATTCTGGAAACACTGTACAATTTGGAGACCAATTTTGTAGAAAGCGATTACAGCCGATTGTATGCCGATATAAAAAGAAATATTACGCAAAGGAGCCTGTTGTTGCTCTATACCAATTTTGAGACCTTGGATGCCCTAGCCAGGCAACTCCCCTACCTCCAGGCTATGGCCAAACAACATTTATTGGTGGTCATTTTTTTCGAAAACACGGAATTGATCAAGTTTACCGAGGAAAAAGCAGGGACCGTTCAACAAATATTTGAAAAAACAATTGCCGAAAAGTTCATTTATGAAAAGAAGCTTATCGTTAACGAATTAAGGAAATATGGTATTCAGACCATGTTGACCAAACCTGAGAACTTAACCGTGAATACCATCAACAAATATTTGGAAATAAAGGCGAGGGGATTAATCTGAGATATGGTGAGAAACAACCCTTAAAGATTACCGATCAAATCCAATTCCGTTCCATGGACTTAAGGAGGTACTTGCTACAGTTATCTTTTTATTTTTCTTCCCTGAAAAAATGTTAATGGTAATCCCAACCGTTACCCCACCCAATACCGTTACTGCCAAATCATCATTATCCCACCCCTTATACTTATGCTCATCATAGGCCTCTTTGGCCAAACCTACCAGTAAACTGGAGGTGAAAGCCCCGACAATTCTCCAATTGGGATCCTTGTTGGATATTTTATCGGCTATTTTGGCCCCAATAAATCCACTAGCGGCACCAGCTGCAAAATGCAACACCTTATCCTCTTGGGCTTGTGCGCTAAAAGATAAAGTCAAAATAAAAATGAGCATGCCGGTAAATATTCCTTTCATAATATAAAGATACTAAGCCCTCCATTAGTACTTTTAAGTTGGAAGCAAAAAATTAGAGTTCCTTCACCCCTGCCTTGGCCTGGGTAAATTCCTCCATCATGTCCGCCACAATTTGGGCAGCGGGTTTAATGTTGTGGATCAGTGCAGCTACCTGACCAATTTCCAGTTCCCCTTCTTCCATATCGCCCTCGAACATCCCCTTTTTGGCCCTGGCCCTACCCAATATGGACCTTAGTTCCTTTACCGTTGCACAATCGGCATAGGCCTTTTGTATATCATCATAGAATTTATTTTTGATCAATCGTACCGGGGCCAATTCCTTTAAGGTCAGTTGCGTGGCACCCTCACCGGCCTCTACCACTTTTTTCTTGAATAGTGGGTGGGACGAAGCTTCATTGCTCGCCACAAACCTACTCCCCACTTGCACCCCATCGGCCCCCAGGACCATAACGGCCAACATGGCCCTGCCAGTGGCTATGCCCCCGGCCGCTATTAAAGGAATACTTATTTTTTCTTTTACTGCAGGAATCAATGTCAGTGTAGTAGTCTCCTCCCTACCATTATGTCCCCCGGCCTCAAATCCTTCCGCAACAATGGCATCCACCCCGGCTTCCTCTGCCTTTTGCGCAAATTTTACGCTACTTACCACATGGACCACTGTAATGCCCTTTGTCTTTAAATACGTAGTCCAGGTTTTTGGATTTCCTGCCGAAGTAAATACAATTTTTACATCCAGCCCCACTATGATCTCCATGAGCTTTTCAATATCCGGATACAGCATGGGCACATTGACCCCAAAAGGCTTATTGGTAGCCAACTTACATTTCCCTATATGTTCCCTAAGTACCTCCGGGTACATGGACCCCGCCCCTATTATCCCCAATCCGCCGGCATTGGATACGGCAGAGGCCAAACGCCATCCACTGGCCCAAACCATACCGGCCTGAATTATGGGGTATTGAATTCCAAAAAGATCGGTAATTCTATTTCCCATTGGTTTTTTATTAATAGACCCCTCTACTTGGTCCTCATTTCCAAAATATACCCATGTATACTCTACTTCCCCAAACCGGGAATATTATAAATAGTAAATGGATTGCTCCCTGCCATTTTAAGAGATTACCCCTGAACCTACCAATTCATCCCCTATATACCAGGCAACAAATTGTCCTTCGGTAATGGCCGATTGCTTTTCAGCGAAATCCACATATATTCCGGCATCTACCCTATAAAGTGTTGCCTTTTGCAAAGGCTGACGGTATCTTATCCTGGCCATCACCTCCATAGTCCGGTCCACTTCCAATGCCAAATCTGTACGGACCCAATGAAGTTCATCATTGTTTACAAATAAGGTCCTGCGGTAAAGGCCCGGATGGCCCTTGCCCTGACCGGTATAGATTATATTTTGATCAACATCGGTTTCAATAACGAACAAGGGTTCTTTGGTACCCCCCACGTCCAAGCCCTTGCGCTGTCCTTTCGTAAAATAATGGGCTCCCTGGTGTTCCCCTACCACCTTTCCATCTGTTAGGTTATAGTGAGGCTTTTCAGCATAATAGGCCAATTCCTCCAATTTGGAATTAAACTGGGGAATGGTACTCCCATACTGCTCCAATACCGCAGGAACTTCCACAATAACCCCTTTTTTAGGCCTTAGTTTCTGTTGCAGGAATTCTGGCAAACGTACTTTTCCGATAAAGCACAGACCCTGGGAATCCTTTTTATCCGCAGTGATCAAATCGTTTTCGGCTGCTATTTTCCGTACTTCAGGTTTCAACAACCCTCCGATCGGAAATAAGGTTTTAGCAAGCTGTTCCTGGGACAATTGACATAAAAAATAGGATTGGTCCTTATTCGTGTCCGCACCGGCCAACAATTGATAGGTTTCCGTACCGTCATCATTTTTAATGACCCCCTTTCTACAATAGTGCCCTGTTGCCACATAGTCCGCACCAAGCTGCATGGCAATTTTCATAAACACGTCAAATTTTATTTCCCTATTGCACAGCACATCGGGATTTGGTGTCCTTCCTTTTTCGTATTCCCGGAACATATAGTCCACAATACGTTCCTTGTACTGGGCACTTAAATCTACGGTTTGGAAAGGTATTCCCAACTTCTCCGCAACTATCAGGGCATCATTGCTGTCCTCCAACCAAGGACATTCCTTGGAAATGGTCACGGAATCATCATGCCAGTTCTTCATAAAAAGGCCTATAACCTCATACCCCTGCTCCTTTAACAGATATGCCGTAACACTGGAATCCACCCCGCCGGAAAGTCCGACTACCACCTTTTTCATCTGTAATTATTTATTGTTTGCCCTTGGTCGCTGCAAACCATTTATGGCTTACAAAGCCTATGCAAAAATATGAAATTGAAATTTACCCGCCCTAAAAATATAGTCGGACCATATTGGGGTATTGCCCCTTCATTTAATATTTACCGTGCATAGCCCCCAAAACCATGACCATGAAAACCTTTGGCCCTGAATATACTTTTTTTGGGAAGCCTAGCAGTTAAAATTAAAGTACCATTTGCCATGAAAAGGGAGAATTGAATTATAAAAAATACTTATACATCAAAAGCAACCACTTTAACATACTAAAAAGACCACTTTACAACTATTAATTTTATACCGCTTAAAAAAGAATCATCTTTGGAGTCCCAAATCTTACCAAACTAAACCAAATCAATACTAAAAACCCCGACATGATGGCCGGGGTTTTTGTTTTTAAAATTATCCCAGCACTTCAATCTTCCACTTCAAGGACTTCA
>CBFGWQ010000079.1:0-15724 GCA_965652575.1 uncultured Arenibacter sp.
CTAAATAAGGCTGTCAAGGCCCTGAACGGCAACAAATCTCTCGGTAGTAAAACCTTCCCCGTAGGCAATACCAACTATTCTGCCCAGATCCCTTGACCTATAAACAACACTATCTATAAAATTTTTGCTGCTGATAGGTGTTTCCGGTTCTTTGCTCTTTGGGTCATAAAATTGGGAACTATAGGCCATAATGGCCTTGACCTTGATATCAATAAATTCCGATACGTCCACTACGAAATCGGGTTCAAGGTTTTTCCATTGGATGTAATGATGAACCAATTTTGGCCTCCAGGCCTCTTGCCATTGTTCTTCCCCGTCAATCCTGGTGTCGATCTTTATAAGACCGCTCAAAAAACAGGCATCGCTTACCAGTTTGCCCCCCTTGGCATGATCAATGTGCCGATCTTCAATGGCATTGCACAATACCGTTTCCGGTCTGTATTTCCTGATCATTTTTATAACTTCCAATTGATGCTCCCGGTCGTTGGTGAAAAAGCCATCGGCAAATTCCAGATTCTCGCGGACAGCTACCCCTAGAATACTGGCAGCAGCAGCAGCTTCCCCATCCCTGATTTCGGCAGAGCCACGGGTACCCAATTCCCCACGGGTCAAATCTACAATACCAACTTTTTTGCCATTGGCCACTTCTTTTGCTATAGTGGCCCCGGCCCCCAATTCGGCATCATCGGGATGCGCACCAAATACCAATATGTCTAATTTCATGTATTTATGTTTATTGCCTGCCTGTTCGGCAGACAGGTTTTTCAATGGTCACATGTAACCTCCACCCTTGCCGGTACGAACATTGATGACCAAAATAATCATTTCGTTGTGTATCCAATAATTATTTAAGTTATGTCGGTTTCATTTAGTCTATGCCTATTTTGTTTTACCTCACCCAGAACTGCCCGAAAAGGCATTTCTGACCTCTCCCAAGGAGAGGTGAACCCGTCCCTACCGGCAAGGGCGGATTGGTTAGCCCCGAGGTGTTCACTTTATTTCCTTAGGGTTTCCAATGCTTGTTCAATATCAGCAATTAAATCCTCAGTTTCTTCAATGCCAACGGAAAAACGTATTAACCCATCCGCAATTCCCTGTCGCTTCCGTTCTTCGGCACTCAAAAGGGAATGTGATGTCAATGTAGGGGAAAGTACGGTACTTTCCACTCCCGCCAAACTCATGGCCGGTTTTATTAATTTTAATGCCTTTTGAAATTTGGAAGCATTAAAATCGGCATTCAATTCAAACGACAGCATGCCCCCAAAGCCCTTCATCTGCCCTTTGGCAATATCGTGGTCCGGATGTGAGGGCAGACCGGGGTAATATACGGCAGCTATATCCTTATGTTTATAAAGGTATTCGGCCATGACTTGGGCATTGGCATTTTGCGCCCTTACCCGGATTCCCATTGTTTTAATGCTCCTTTCCAATAACCAAACCGTATAATCACTAAGACTGCCCCCAAAATTTTTGGCCAGATCATATATCCTTTTTATATGGGCTTCCGTGGAAGCCACGGCCCCTGCACAAATATCGGAATGTCCGCCCATATATTTTGTGGCACTGTGTATGACCACATCAATTCCAAAATCAATAGGGTTTTGATTTATGGGACTGGCAAAAGTATTGTCGATCATGGATATAAGTCCATACTTTTTGGAAATATCGGCAACCGCCTTTAAGTCGGTGATGTTCAATAATGGATTTGATGGCGTTTCCAGGTAGATAACTTTTGTATTTCCTTTTATTTTGTCTTCAAAATCCGCTGCCTTAAAGCCATTGGTAAAAGAATAGGATATCCCAAACTTTTCAAACTCTTCCACCACAAGGTTATAGGTACCTCCATAAATGACCTTTTGTATTACTACATGGTCTCCCGCTTTTAAAAAGGCCAATAAAGAGGTGCTGATGGCGGCCATACCACTACCAAAAATCAAGCCTGCTTGGGCATGTTCCAGGGCCGCTATCTTTTTGGCAAGGGCCACCTGGTTGGGAGTGTTGAAATATCTCGGGTAACGCTTTACATCGATATCTTCAAAGGCATAGGCCGTTCCCATATACAATGGGGAAATGGCTCCCTTGAATTCCTTGTCCTCCAGCTGTCCAAAATGGGTACAGATGGTATTGGTGCCTTTTTTTTCGGGTTTCATGGTATTGTTTTAAACAAGCTATAAAATTACAAAAAATGGCTATACTTGGATTTCTTTCCACTTTCCTTTTTTAAATAGAACAAGAGTTACCACGGTTAATATAATCTCGGCTACGGCAATGGCAATAAAAACACCAACGGGGCCATAATCAAGGATAATGGCCATTAGGTAGGCAAATGGCAACTGAAATACCCAAAAGACCAAAAAGTTGATCTTGGTAGGGGTTTTTGTATCGCCTGCTCCGTTAAAAGCCTGGGTCAATACCATGCCATAGGCATAAAAAACATATCCTGCAGCAATTACCTGTAAACATAATGTCCCGTTTTCGACCACGCTTGGAGCGGTACTAAAGAGCATAATGATCTCTTTGGCAAAACATAGGTACAGTACAGATATTAGAAACATAAAATAGGCATTGTACTTTCCTGTTTTCCAAACGGACATTTCGGCCCTATCCGCTTGCTTGGCACCCAAATTTTGGCCTACCAAAGTAGCGGCTGCGTTGCTCATCCCCCAGGAAGGCATAAGGGAAAACATCATTACCCTTATAGCTATGGTATATCCTGCAAGGACCTCACTTCCAAATTCGGACATAATTCGCATCAAAAAGATCCAACTGGAGGTTCCTATCAAAAATTGGGCTATACCCCCTAATGAAACCTTAATTAGGCCCATCATTACCTTAAAACGAAAAACAAGGTCGGCAAAACCGATCTTTATCTTGCCCCACCCAAAAAACAAGATCGCCAATTGGAACAAAACTGCGGCACCCCTGCCAATATTGGTAGCAATGGCAGCACCCTTTACCCCGAATTCGGGAACGGGTCCCCATCCAAAAATAAATATAGGATCCAGCAAAATATTCAGTCCGTTGGAAAGTACCAAGGTCCACATGGCCATTGAGGCATCACCCGCACCTCTAAATATGGCATTGATCAGGAACAAAAGTAAAATGGTAATGTTGCCCCCGAGCATTAATCGGGTATACCCCTGCCCTTCTTCTATAAGTTCGGGGCTACCACCCATCAATTCCAAAATTTCCCTGGCATAAAAGGCCCCGATACTCCCGGTAATAATGGCTATGGTTATTCCCAAAAAAATGGCCTGTACGGCCGCTTCCCTGGCCCCTTTTGGATTTTTTTCGCCAATTCTTCTGGCAACCACTGCCGTTGCGGCCATACTCAAACCTATGGATACGGCATATATCAAGGTAATTACCGATTCCGTTAGCCCAATGGTAGCCACGGCATTAACGCTCACTCTGGAAACATAGGCTATATCTACCAGGGCAAAAACCGATTCCATCAGCATTTCCAGTATCATTGGAATGGACAACATAAAAATGGCCTTGCGGATACTTCCTGTAGTGAATTCGGATTCTTTGCCGGTAATGGCAGCAATAAAATGTTTATATAATTTGGGAAAGCTAAGCTTGTTGTGATTTTGCATGGGTATGGAATTATGTTGGACTTAAAAAATGGGTGCAATCAATATTATGGAATCCAATTTTGGATCCCTTACCTGATTGAACCGACATCTACTAAATACATAACTCCTTTACTTCATAATGGCACAAATTTGCATTAATTTTTTAAAAACACAAAACTATCCGACATAGTATTTTTTATTTTTCCAATAGCTTACAGCACCCAATACCACTACCCCAAAAACAGTGTAATAAATAAAAGTGGGGGTTATAACCTGAGCGCCACTGGCATAACTGTGCAATCCTACCAGATAAAAATTGACACCAAAATAGGTCATCATTATGCTTGCAAAAGCAACAACACTGAGAAAATTGAACAACCATTTTCCCCTTAAACCGGGAATCAATCTTATATGGATCACAAAGGCATAGATCATAATGGAAATCAGGGCCCAGGTCTCTTTCGGATCCCAGCCCCAATAACGGCCCCAACTTTCATTCGCCCATTGGCCTCCCAGGAAATTACCAATGGTCAGCATTACCAAACCAACCGTTAAGGACAGTTCATTGATAATGGTAAGCTCCTTGATGTTCAGCTCCATTTTTTCCTTGTTGTCCTTATTCGTCATTATGATCAACAGCAGACTTACCACGCCCAGGATCATTCCCACGGTGAGCGGACCATAACTGCCTACAATTACTGCAACATGGACCATTAACCAATAACTATCCAATACAGGGACCAGATTGGCTATGGAGGGATCTACCCAACTCTGATGGGCGATCCACAACAACATGGAGGTGACAAAAGTAGCTGCCGCCACCGTCATATTACTTTTTTTACTGAACAGTAGGCCCATCCCCAAAGTGGCCCAGGAAACGTATAGTATACTTTCATAGGCATCGCTCCATGGCGCATGACCGGAAATATACCATCGCATTGCCAATCCCAGCGTATGCAGTATAAAAAACGTATAAATCAATATTTTAAATCCAGCTATACCAAACCTAAGTGCTTTCCTGTCCCTAATAATCTGAAATACAAGTAGGGCAAACATCAATAAACCTACCAAGGCGTAATATCTATAGAGTTTATTGAATATATCTACCTTATTATAGAAAACTTCCGCTTTAATTTTGCTTTCCGAAGGCAATACTTCACTACCGTGATTTTCCTGGTTCTTTTTAAAGGCGGCCAACAATTTATCGGCTTCTGAATAGTCGCCTGTTTTTACCGCCTTTTCCAGGCTCATTAAATAGAAGGGGACGGCATTTTTAATGAAATTGGCATATAGGGAATCGGAAACCTGGAACTGTCCTCCCCTATATTCCACGGCCGAGACCCATTTATTGTTTTCATCGTTCAACAAGGGAAATATTTTTACAATTTTCCCTCCCAAAGCCTGATCCAATAGTACCAAACGTTCATCCAAGGCTATAAAATCCTTCTGAAATTGGTTGGGGGTATTGGTGGTATAGGCCTCTTGGAGATAAGGTGTTAATTTGTATTGTCCTTTTTCATCAAAGAAATCGGTGGCCTTTATGTACTCCCTATCATGGTCCACTCCCAAAATTTTCCGAATACTATCATTCTGTCCTTTCTTGTCCACCGCTATAAATTCGGCATTGTACCAGGCCGCCGGATTTAACATCATGGACAGGAACACTTGATCGGAATTGAAATCGGTATACTTATCCTTGAGACTCAATTTTCTCAATAGTTCCGACGAAAAGGTATTTATGGGTTTCATACGCCCTCCGGCATCCTGAACCACCAACTTTCCAAAATTGGCGGCATGTTCCTTGGACGGGGTTATGGCGTGCAAAAGGGAATCTATCTGCCGGGGCGTTGGCATGTTGCTATGGGCATGGTCGGTAACAGCCCCATCCGTTTGCGCCATAGCACTTGGCCCTGCAATCAAGAGCAGGATCATCGTTACTTTGGCCTGCTTCTTTTTTAGTTTCTCCAAGGATTCACCCAAGCTTTTAAATCTGGTCTTGCCATAGAACATAATCCCCATAAGTCCGGCATACAATAAAAAATAGCCAATATAGGTTATCCATGTGCCCCAAAAGTCGTGGTTTACAGATAGTACCGTACCTTTTTCATCCGGATGGAAACTGGCCTGGAAAAACCTATACCCCTTGTGGTCCAGGATATGGTTCATATAAATATCGTAGTCAAAGGGACGGTCGTCCTCAATGGTCACCTTGCTCATAAACGATGCGTAGCTGTTCTCGGTTCCGGGATGTTTTTCCGCAATAAAATCGTTTAGCTTAATACCAAACGGCAAGGTATGTACCTTGGATCCGTAAGAAAGGTTAAAATCCAACCCCCCTACCTCAAATTCTCCCGAAAAATTGGCCACTCCCTTTGCGCCCAATAGTTTTTTGCGCACCGTTTCCCCGTTAGTGCTGATATCTACTATCAGGGCATCCAGGTCGTTCTCCGTTTTTTCGTTTTCCGGAATGGATATAACACCATAGGAACCTTTGATGATGGGTTCGGGAATTACAAATTGCATGCCTGCGGTAGTATATAGTGACCTTAATTGCAGTGTTTGCAGACTATCTTTCAACAGCTCTCCCTGGAATTGATCGGCCATTCTCATAAACTGGCCTTCGAAGGGCGATTTTATTTGATACCCCCCATCCGATTCAATAATATTTATGGCACCTTCCGTCATCTTGTTCAAAGCAAACAGTACGTTGTGTATACTACTGACCTCTCCACTTTCCAAATAATGTTCATGCCGTTGTCCGTCGCCCGCCTCCACAATCTTTAAATATTCCCTGCCATCGGCATCTTCGATCAAACCTTCCTTGGCCCCTTCTATAAAGCCGGCGTAGGATATGGTAAACGGTTGTCCGTTATAATCGGAATTCCAGGGTAAATTGGATTTGATGGCTTCCGGGGTAACCAATATATCGTCTTCCAAAATCTTCCGCTTGGGTTCGTTGTCTATCTCCCCATCCACATAAACCGTCAGGTAGGTCTTATCGGAATAAAATACATTTTCCGTATTGCCTTCCCTAATGGGCATCATACCTTCAAAACTTATGTATCGGGTAACAAATGCCCCAAGAATGATCAAAATCCAGGAGAGATGTAAAACAAGTACTGCCCATTTTTCCTTTCTCAATAACTTATATCGGGAAATATTACCAATAAAATTGATAACAAAAAAAACCATGATGGCCTCGAACCAGGTGGTATTGTAAATCCAAATTCTTGCGGTTTCCGTACTGTACCAGCTCTCTATAAAGGTCCCAAAGGCCATAGCAGTGGCAAATACAATAAATAAAACGGCCATTAAACGTGTGGAAAAGAAAAATTTCTTAAGGAATTCGATCATTTTGGCAGGAAAGGTTTGATTTAAATCATGCAAAAATACATTTTTATAAGGGTTTAAATATTAAATCTTTTGTTAATATGAGTAAATCCCTGGTTTTGGTTCATGACAAAAAATAGTTTTTCGTCATCGCGAGGTACGAAGTGATCTGTCGCCCATTAAACAGATTGCTTCACTATGTTCGCAATGACGTAAACGTAAAAGCTCCTCCCTTTGTCCAAAGGGAGGTGTCCCGCCCAGGGCGGGACGGAGGGATCTGAAATCCCAAGACATGGGGATAATGGCAAAAGACAGGGAAAAGATGAAAATCGGAGCTTCGATCTCTCCTTTCTTGCCCGGCCAAAGGGCAGGGCAATTCATTCCCCTCTTTTTAAAAGAGGGGAGCTTTTGGAAAGAACCCCGTTGATACCAAAAACCAACCATGGCCACTGCCCGTTCACTGGAAAGTGTTTTTGATCCGCCCTACCGGCAAAGGCAGGCCCGTCCGAACGATCCGGGCAGGCCCGAGGCAAAGCCGTCAGGAAATTGTAAAGATTAAAGATTTTTAATGGAACGGGCTAAAAAACTTTTGCCCTAGCGCTATATTTTTGATATAATAGCTACTTTTGAGTATGATATCATTGGTTTTATTGGGAACCGGCAATCTTGCCAAACATTTGTTCAATGCCTTTTTGAGGGTAGAAGAAATTAAGGTGCTACAGCTTATTGGTCGGAACGAAGATCGGCTCGACTATTTTAAGGATAAGGTGGTTACGGGGACGGATTTTACCAAAATTGTAGAGGCCGATATCTACATCATTGCCGTGAGCGATGACGCCATTGCCAGTGTAGCGACGTCCCTAAAGGATAAGAAAGGACTGGTAGTACATACCTCGGGAAGTGTTCCTTTAAAATCCCTTGGGGATCTACATAAAAAAGGGGTCTTTTATCCATTACAGACTTTTAGTGAAGGCAAAACAATCAATTTTAGGGAAGTGCCGATCTGTGTAGAGGCAGAAGATAAAAATGATTTGGAACTATTAAAAAAAATGGCAGGCCTTATTAGTTTGGAGGTACATGAAATTACAAGCGACCAGCGAAAATCGCTTCACTTGGCGGCCGTATTCGTTAACAATTTCACCAACTTTCTTTTTACGATCGGTCATGATATCTGCAATGAACATCATTTACCCTTTTCCATGTTGACCCCTTTGATCAAGGAAACCGTGAATAAACTGGAAACCCTGTCGCCCGTCGATTCCCAGACCGGACCGGCCAAAAGAAACGATGTCAAGACTATGGAAAGCCATTTAAATCAGCTAAAAAATAAAAATTATCAGGATATTTACAGCCTGTTTAGCAAATTGATAGGAGAAAAATATGGACAAAAGTTATAAGGAACTGCTTCAGGACATCACCACTTTTGTATTTGATGTGGATGGTGTGTTTACGGATGGCAAAATTATGATTACCTCCGATGGGGAAATGTTAAGGACCATGAACGTACAGGATGGCTATGCCGTAAAGGTGGCCATTCAACAAGGGTACAATATCTGCGTCATTTCCGGTGGTACCAACGAAGGCGTAAGAATGCGTTTAAAGGGATTGGGGGTTACCGATATACACATGGGGGCACACCATAAAATAGATCCCTTTGACGAGTATTTGGATATTTACAACATCAACCCACAGCATGTTCTTTATATGGGCGATGACATCCCCGATATTCCCCCCATGGGATTGGCGGGCATTCCCTGTTGCCCGCAAAATGCCGTCCCTGAAGTAAAAGCAATATCCAAATACATCTCCCATAAGCACGGGGGCGAAGGATGTGTAAGGGATGTTATTGAACAAGTATTGAAAGTGAGGGGGCATTGGGCCGAAAATTTCAACGCTGTGAACGATTAAAACGATGTCCTATAACAACAAATTAAAGGAATATCGGATCGTACTTGCCTCGGCATCCCCTAGAAGACAGCAGTTCTTTAGGGAAATGGAAATGGACTTTAAAATACATCCCATTGATGTAGACGAAACATATCCCGATCATTTAATGGGTGCTGAAATTTCCGATTACCTGGCCATATTAAAGGCTGCGGCGTATACTAAAAAATTGGAAGCCAAGGATATCCTCATTACTTCGGATACAGTGGTTTGGCACAACAATATATCTTTGGCGAAACCTGCCGATCCTGAAGAGGCACTCTCCATGCTAAGGACACTTTCCAACGATTGGCACGAAGTAATTACCTCGGTGTGCTTTACGACCAAGGACTATCAACAAACTGTACATCACTGTACAAAGGTAAAATTCAAAAAGTTGACCTCTGGGGAAATGGAACATTATATACAGCACTATAATCCGTTCGACAAAGCCGGTGGCTATGGTATCCAGGATTGGATAGGGCTTATTGGAATTGAAGAGATCCAGGGTTCCTATACCAATGTGGTAGGATTGCCCACCCAATTGGTTTACAAAACGTTAATGGCCATGGTAGGCTAGTTTTTTTTGAATAATTTTAAGAAAATTTAATTTTTATGCAACGCCGTCCGTTTTCTTTCATTCTTGTACCCCTCCTATTTTTTTTGATCCTTATTAACGCTTGCAAGAAAAATATAGGGGAAGCTGAAAACAATTCCCATACAACCAATGAAATGAACCTGTCCAAGGCCAAACCGATGAGGAATAACTTGTCGGATACGTTCAAGGATTATTGGTATTCGGGGAGGGCGGAAATTACTTCGTTTAAATTGGAGCAGGCCCGTTACGGGGAACTTCGAAACGGTACCGCGGTTTTAATATACGTTACCGAACCTTTTTTAGCGGACAAACAGGTAAAGGCAGATCGTCCAAATCCCAATAATGTCTCCGTACTAAAACTGAATAGCACAAAAAAGTTCCTGACCGGTATCTATCCCTATTCCATAATGAGCAGCAGCTTTTATCCCGTATCGGATAAGCAGCATGCCATTAAACTGACCGCCTCCGTTCAGGAATGGTGCGGCCAGGTATTTACCCAGTTGAACAACAGGGATAAATTTGAAATAAATTCCTTTTCCTATTTTGAGACCGAAGGCGATCAGACCATCACATTGGACAAAACACATTTGGAAAACGAAATTTGGAACAAAATAAGGATCGATCCCAACAAGCTTCCGGTAGGCCGCATTACCATGATCCCTTCCCTGGAATATGTACGCTTGGCACATAAACCGCTAAAAGCTTATGAAGCCCGGACGGAAATGAAAACGGAAGCAAATTTGAATACCTACACAATTACCTATCCGGAATTGGATAGGACCTTGGCGATCAGCTTTAGCGCCACCTTCCCATATACCATTGAAAATTGGTCCGAAACCTATAATAGCGGGTTTGGGGCCAATGCCCAAACCCTCACTACGAGGGCAACGAAAATAAAAACATTAAAAAGGGCCTATTGGCGGGAAAACAAAAATAGTGACGTATTTTTGCGGGACAGTTTAGGATTATAATTTTATGGAAACATTTTTTTTGGAGTACAAAAAGGAACTATTGGGTACCGGAATATGTATATTGGTGCTTTTGATATTGAAGTATATAGGTACCAAGGCAATACAAAAAGTAGGTAAAATAAGTGATATTAATGAGGTTCGTACTCGGTTGATCGTAAAATATTCCACTGTTGGGCTTACCGCTTTTGGAATAGTTGCACTGATTCTGATCTGGGGGGTAGACATAAATCAAATTGGTCTGGTGTTTTCCTCTGTCTTTGCAGTTATAGGAGTGGCCCTTTTTGCCCAATGGTCCATATTGAGCAATGTTACCGCCGGGGTCATCCTATTTTTCTCATTTCCATTTAAAATAGGGGATAAAATTAAAATAATGGACAAGGATATGGAATTGACAAATGAAGCATTTCTCATTGAGGATATAAGGGCCTTTCATGTACATCTTAGAAGAAATAATGGAGAACTCATAACCTACCCCAATAATATGATGCTACAGAAAGCAATTGCTTTGGCACAAATCTACGAAGACTCCATGGAAAGCAGTGACGTTTTATAAGCTGTTAAAGTAGTTGTAAAAATTACGGCTTCGGATTATATATTTTTATATTTGGGAACCAACTTAAACAATTAATTATGCGCCTTACCTGGGTATTCTTTTTTGGGATACTGTTCTCCTGTCAGCTTATCAAGGCCCAAGCACCCAAAAAAAATACTTCTTCGGACATATTCCATTCCATCCAAAAGTTAAATTTTTTGGGTTCGGCCCTCTATATTGCCGCTCATCCCGATGATGAAAATACACGGCTTATTTCCTATCTATCCAATGAGGTGAAGGCAAAAACGGCCTACTTGTCATTGACCCGTGGGGATGGGGGCCAAAATTTAATAGGTCCCGAACTCAGGGAATTGCTGGGGGTTTTGCGCACACAGGAATTATTGGCAGCCAGACGTATCGATGGTGGGGAGCAGTTTTTTACAAGGGCCAATGATTTCGGCTACTCCAAGCACCCCAATGAGACCCTTAAGATCTGGAACAAGGAGGCGGTGTTAAGTGATGTTATCTGGATTATACGTAATTTTAGACCGGATGTTATCATCAATAGATTTGACCATAGATCACCAGGTTCTACCCACGGCCATCATACCTCTTCGGCAATGCTCAGCTATGAGGCCTTCGATTTGGCCAATAACCCCAGTGTGTATCCGGACCAACTGACAAGTACGGACGTTTGGCAACCAAAACGGCTTTTTTTTAATACCTCCTGGTGGTTTTACGGTAGCGAGGACCAATTTAAAAAAGCGGACAAATCCAAAATGATCGATCTGGATGTTGGGGTCTACTACCCTTTAAGGGGCGTATCCAACAACGAAATAGCCTCCCTTGCCAGTAGCCAGCACTTGTGCCAAGGTTTTGGAAGATTGGCAACCAGGGGCAGTGAGAACGAGTATATAGAACTTTTAAAGGGCGATCTCCCGAATAATAGATCTGATATTTTTGATGGAATAAACACCACTTGGTCGCGCATTGAAGGTGGGGAAACCGTTGGAAAAATTTTATTAGCAATTGAAAAGAACTTTGATTTTGAAGAACCGTCAAAACACCTGCCACAACTTATTGAAGGGTATAAGGCCATTTTAAAGTTGAAGGACGGGCATTGGAAAGAGATAAAGAAAAAGGAACTGGAAGCTATTATCCAATCTGTCTGTGGACTTTATCTGGAGGCTTCCGCCACAATGCCCCACACCTACCCCGGCAGTAAAATACCCATAGATATTGAAATATTGAACAGATGCCATGCGGATATTAAGCTTAAATCCGTTTCCACCGACAGGGATAATCCCATAATTAAAGAAATTGCCCTTAAGGAAAACAAGAAGGAACTGTTCCAAATACAATTAAATGTCCCCAATAATACCGCTTATACCAGTCCCTATTGGTTAAACAATAAAGGTACTACGGGAATGTACGAGGTTAGGGACCAAAATTTGATCGGTAGACCCGAAACCCCCAATGCCTTTGAGATAAATTTTGAACTGGAATTCAACGGATTTGCCATAAACATCAAGAAACCGATCGTCTATAGGTACTCCAAACCGGAAAAAGGGGAAATATATCAACCTTTTGTGATATTGCCAGAGGCAACGGCGAGTTTTAAGGACAAGGTCATTATTTTTGCCAATTCCGAACCCCGGGAAATTCCGATCACCATAAAAGCACTTAAGGACAATGTAAAGGGTGAAGTACAACTCCATTACGGAAAAGGCTGGAAAGTGGATCAAGAAATTAAAACTTTTGAAATATCAAAAAATGGGGACCAACGAATTTTACATTTCCTACTAACACCTCCCTCCAATGAAGATGAAAATTTTATTTCAGCGACCATCAAAGTGGATGGCAAAAAAATATCAAAAGAATTGATAGAAATTTCCTATGACCATATTCCCAAACAATCGGTACTCATGCCTTTAGAAACCAAAGTGGTTAGATTGGACATTAATAGAAATGGGGAGAATATTGGATATATAGACGGGGCCGGCGACGAAATATCCGAAAGTCTGGAACAAATAGGATACAAGGTCCAAAAAATAGACCCTACGACCATACAGGCCGGTTCCCTGACCCGATTTGATGCCATTGTTGTAGGTATAAGGGCCTATAACGTAGTGGATGAATTAAAATTTAAGCAACGTTATTTATTGGATTATGTAAAAGATGGGGGCAACCTTATTGTGCAGTACAACACCGCCGGCAGAAATGGGTTGGACATGGCCAACCTAGCCCCCTACCCCCTATCCATTTCACGTGACAGGGTTACGGATGAAACCTCCCAAGTACGCATATTGGACAAAACGCACGAGCTTGTCAACTATCCCAATAAAATAACCCAAAACGATTTTAATGGTTGGGTACAGGAACGTGGTCTGTATTTTCCGGATCATTGGTCCAGGGAATTTACACCGATCCTTGCTATGAACGATGAGGGGGAACAGGCCTTATCCGGTAGTTTATTAGTTGCTCCTTATGGAAAGGGGAACTATATTTATACGGGACTAAGTTTTTTCAGGGAATTGCCGGCAGGTGTAACAGGTGCCTATAGACTGTTCGCCAATATGCTTTCCATGAAACAGCGGTAAACAATGGACAATGGACAATTAACAATTAACAATGAACAATAAGCAATGAACAATAGGCAATAGGCAATAGGCAATAGGCAATGAATAGTTATGTACGGTAGGCCCTGATGGAAAATTCCCCTCTTGAGAGTGCCTGTCCCGCTTTTTTGCGGGAGGTTAGGGGTGTGTATTGATGGAGATTGAGCCTGCCTGTAATAAGCAACGGGCAATAGGCAATAGATAAAAATAAAGAATTTGTAAAAGGTATATAGAAGCTAGTCCTGATAATTAAAGGGAAGGCATTATCTTGTAACCTGGGAAAAGTTTAAATGAGATCCAAAACTAGAAATCACTATGTTTGATAAATTTGATTGGAAAAAAGAATATACGCTGGTGATAGCGCTCAATATTATCTATATAATTATTTTTTATCTAATAATGACCGGAAACCGATAAAATGGCTGCAATAGATTGGATCATACTTGTCGGAACCCTCGTTTTCATTGTTGGATATGGAGTATGGAAAACACGGGGAAGTAAGAATGTAACGGACTATGTCCTTGGTGGTCACGACGCCAAGTGGTGGACCATTGGTCTTTCGGTAATGGCAACACAGGCCAGTGCCATAACATTCCTATCCACTCCCGGGCAGGCCTTCCATGATGGAATGGGGTTTGTCCAGTTTTATTTTGGACTGCCTTTGGCAATGATCATCATATGTATAGTTTTTGTTCCCATCTATCACCGGCTCAATGTATATACCGCCTACGAATTTTTAGAAAACCGGTTTGATCTAAAAACAAGGACCCTGGCGGCATTATTATTTCTAATTCAGCGGGGCCTTGCCGCAGGTATCACCATTTTTGCACCTTCCATTATTCTTTCGGCCGTATTGGGCTGGGATTTAAGGACCCTAAATATTTTAATAGGCATCCTCGTCATAATTTACACCGTTTCCGGTGGCACCAGAGCGGTAAGCGTTACCCATAAACAACAAATGTTTATCATAATGACAGGAATGTTCATTGCATTTTTCTTCATTCTTGGCTATTTGCCCCATGACATTACCTTTGGCAAAGCACTGAAAATTGCCGGGGCCAGTGATAAATTGAATATTTTGGACTTTAGTGTCAATACCACCAGTAGGTACACCTTTTGGAGTGGAATTACTGGGGGGCTGTTTCTTGCATTGGCCTATTTTGGAACGGACCAAAGTCAGGTGCAAAGATATCTTTCCGGCAAAACGGTAAGGGAAAGTCAGCTTGGACTCATTTTTAATGGCTTGCTAAAAATACCCATGCAGTTCTTTATATTATTGGTGGGTATAATGGTCTTTATTTTTTTCCAGTTCAACCATTCTCCCTTAAACTTTAATCCGGCCGCTACCAATGCCATAATGGAATCTTCCTATTCAGAGGATTATAAAATATTGGAAGAAGAGCATTTGGTGTTGGAGAGTGCCAAAAGAATGGCCCAAAATAAATTTTCCGGAGCCCTTGATCTTAAGGAATATGATGCCATTGAAGATGCCAAACAACACATTATAAGCATAAACAAAAAGGATAAGGAAAATAGAAAGGCGGCCCAGGCCCTAATTACTATGGCCAATGACCGTGTAGAGACCAATGACAAGGATTATGTATTTATCCATTTTATTTTAAATTTCCTGCCCAAAGGGTTGATCGGTCTTTTATTGGCCGTAATACTTTCGGCCGCCATGTCCTCTACCGCCTCTGAATTAAACGCGCTCGGCACGGTTACCTCCCTGGATTTGTACAAACGAAATAAAAAAGGGGAATTTACGCAGGAACATTATGTAAGGGCCTCAAAATGGTTTACGCTAATGTGGGGAGCTATAGCCATTGCAATTGCCTGTGTGGCCAATCTTTTCGACAACCTTATCCAATTGGTGAACATTATAGGTTCTATCTTTTACGGGAACGTTCTGGGTATCTTTCTGATCGCCTTCTTTTTTAAATTTATAAAGGGCAATGCCGTTTTTGTCGCTGCCATAATAACACAATGTATCGTGATTATTGGCTGGAGCTATGAGTGGATGTCCTATTTATGGTTAAATGCCTTTGGATGTTGCCTGATTATAATTTTGGCGACCCTATTGGAAGGTTTTGATCGACTACTTAAAAATCCACCGATAGAGGCATAATTGTTCATTTATAATGGTATCAATAATCAAGCGGCCTGCAGCTATCTAG
>CBFGWQ010000080.1:0-15397 GCA_965652575.1 uncultured Arenibacter sp.
ATTAATACAGGTCTTGGGATTTTAATTTTGAACACAAAGAAGAAACATCCATACTAAAAATAAAAAAGAGGACGCACCCCTACGTCCTCTTTTAAAAGTTAAAAAAATAGGTTTTTTACCAAATAACTTATTTTTTTAAGTCTTACTTATGAAGTTTAAATTTAGGGATTATTTATAAATAAATAACGCTTTTATTGAATAAAAAATTAACACAAAACATAATTGCATTTCAAAAATACTTCTCCGAACTCTCTCCCTTTATATGTTAAAATAGCACTTTACATTTTATTATATAAAAAACTATGAATAAACTATTTATCCATAAAAGTAAACTTGGGCAATTTTATTATCTCCCCTCCCCTTAGTGCCGACTCGTGTGCCAGAATCCCAACACAGGTAATATTGGCGGACTGTCTGGCATTGGGGTATGGCGATTTGTTTTGAACCAGTGCATTAACAAATTCATGGACCAAATGTGGGTGCGAACCTCCATGTCCGGCCCCTTGGGTAAACGAAAGATGTTGGTGTTCTTCTGAATCATACACCCCCTGGGTGGTAAAATGCTGAATTTCTTTCGGTAATAATTTTGCAAAATCGGGACTTTCCACTTCCTCAGGAATCTCCGGCTCCGGTTTCTTTGCCGTATGCACCACCAATGGCTTCCCTTCGATCAAAGGCCATTCCACTGATTTCTTGGAGCCGTACACCTCAAAGCTTTCCCTATATTGCCTTGCCACATCGAACAGCGAACGATACACTTGGGCACTTAAGTCGGAATTACGGAATTTAATATGTGTGGTCTCCACTGCATATGGCGATCCGTAATGCGAAATCAGCTCTTCCCGTATAGTTCCCGAACCAAAACAGGATACGTATTCGGCTTCGCCCTGCAAAAGGCCCAGAACAGGCCCTACGCAATGCGTTGCATAATGCATTGGAGGCAACCCTGGCCAATAATTGGGCCAACCGTCCATATCCTGTTGGTGGCTTGCTTTTAAGAACTGTACCTTGCCCAGCTCACCTTTTTCGTACAACTCCTTCATAAACAAAAACTCCCTGGCATACACAACCGTTTCCATCATCATATAGGTAAGGCCGGTCTCCTGTGTCAATCGCACAATTTCCTCACATTCCTCCACCGTAGTTGCCATAGGTACGGTACAGGCAACATGCTTCCCCGCTTTTAGGGCCTTTATGGATTGGATACCATGGTCGGGGATAGGGGTGTTGATATGTACTGCGTCTATTTCAGGGTCCTGAAGCAGGTCGTCATAGGAAGTATATCTTTTTTCAATGTTGAACGCATCGGCCAGCTCCTTCAATTTATGGGGGTTCCTTTGTGATATGGCCACTAAATTGGCATTGGGATGCTTTTGGTAAATAGGAATAAATTCAGCTCCAAACCCCAATCCCACTATAGCAATATTTACTTTCTTATTGTTCATCTTCTTCTATTTTTATTTAAATGTCCTTTTTAAAAATTCGATACCCTGGATGGCAAAATCATCCTGGCTCCTTGCCAGGTTTTTCCAGATACAAACCGCTCCGGCCAACTCCTTAATTTCCGGGGTAAAGCTTTCTATAACGATTGCCCCTTTATAACCAATAGCTTTTAAACCCTTCGCAAAGTCGGCCCAAGGGGTTAGGCCGGTACCGGGGATGCCCCTGTGATTCTCGGAAACCTGTACATGAAGCAATTTATCCCCTACCAATTTTATGGCTTCGGCAATGTTACTTTCCTCAATGGTCATATGAAAACCATCAAGCAATACTTTAGCACTACTGTGATTAACATCTTTAATAAAGCGAATTACATCTTCGGCAGTATTGATCATGTCCGACTCAAAACGATTTAACGGCTCCAAAGCGATGGACAAGCCATGATCCTGGGCCATGGTACAGACCTTGGCTATATTGGCCACGGCAAGGTCCCATTCCCGCTTGCGTTCCTCTTTGGGAAGCATTCGGGCCTTACCTACCGCTGCATACATAGGTCCCGCAAAAAAATCGACTCCCAAAAGATTACATAGTTGAAAACATTTTTCAATATAGCCGAAACAATTCTGATGTACGGCGGTATCCTCATGGGTAAGGTCTTTAGTAGGCCCAAAGGCCCCACAAACAACGGCCTCCAATCCATTGTCCTCCAAAGCTTTATTTACCACTTCCCCATCTATCAAATCCGGGTCTTCCACCGGAATTTCCACCAAATCATACCCCATTCCTTTTATTTTAGGGAATAGGGCTACGGATCGGGTATTGAAGGGAGATTCCCAAAGCCACGTACTTACGCCGTATTTTTTGCTATTTTCCATTCTTTAATTATTACTAAAAATAAGTTATTATTATAATTTATATTACAGCTATTTATACCCTATAATTTTACCTTTCCTTAACTACCTTCATAATGCCCTGCATAATTCTCCAGTGTCCGGGGAAGGTGCATATAAAAGGGTAGTCTCCAGGTACTGTGGGAGCGTTGAATTTTAAAACCACCTTTTCCTCCGGATTTATAATGGCCGTAGCAAAGAGGACTTCGGGCATTTCGGGAACATAATTTTTCTCTGCACCATCAGGATCCATGGCCATTTTATCGGCGGCCATACCCACCTTTTCCTTTTCGCCCATTTTGGTTATGACCAGATTGTGCTGCATAAAATCGGTATTCTCAAATACAAGTTCAACTGGTTTTCCAGCCGTTACCACAAACTCTGTGAGGTCATATTTCATCTCATTCTTAATGGTCTTGATAGTAATGGCTACGGCACCGGAACTATTATCCGAGGCACTGTCCGCAACCGATCCGACCTCATTGATATAGGTTTCTACCAAAAGATGGGCCAAGGGTTTATCCGCAAAAATGCTTCTCACATTTTGGGAGTAGTCCGATTCCACCTCGTATTTCCAATCTCCTGCCAAAGAAACACTGTACCCACCCGTTTTGAGAAACATCTGTTCTTCTTTGCCCCAAATGCCTCCGCCACCACCGGTATCCTCAACACGGACAGCTATGGCATTGCTGCCGGCTTTCAAAACTCCGGATGAAATCCTGTACTCCCTATTGGCCTGATAATCCTTTTCGGTACCCCCTACCAAAACACCATTCACATACACCTTGTCCGAATCGTCTATAGGCCCCAAAGATATAGTACCCGACTGAGCAACTGCGTTGGATGGTACCTCAACATTTTTCCGAAACCATATAATACCATCCATCTGCAATCCCGCATCTTCTATCAACTGGGGAAGTCTCATGGTCTCCCATTCGGAATCATCAAGATCTATTGCCTGTCTTTGTTTTTTTTCTATAGATCCTATTTTAAAATTAGGGTTGACGGACTGGAAAGCCGTGATAAAACCCTTACGATGTTTACTTCCTGCCACATAGAGTGCCTTTGCCAACCAATCGTCGGCCAACACTTGTTTGTCCCCACTCAATTGGAACAATTTTTGCCCTACTTCCCCATTGGGTTCCCTTTCCGAAAAATAGTTAAGTGCCGCCAATTGCACTTCCGGATCTTTGTCTTGGAGAATATTGGATTCCAACAAAATGGCATCCACAGTAGTATTTTTCGGTAATATCTGTATAGCAGCTCTCCTAACCGCAGCAGAGGGATGGCCAATGGCCGCTTTAACTGCTTCCATTGCCCCCGAATTCGAAGTAACGACCCCTAATCCATTAAGGGTCCATAAGGCATGTAAGGCACCCGGATCGAGTCCCAGGACATCCATTTCACTATTCTTGACCAATTTAATAAGTTCGGGCACTATATCGGTATTTCCATTTTCGACCAATAATCGTTGTGCGGTCATACGCCAAAACATATTGTCATTGGAAAGGGCTTTCACCAAGCTTTTGGAATCTTCCTTGTCCAAGGTCATGGAAGTGTTATCTTCCACATCTTTCGGCATTATACGCCAAACACGCCCCTTGGATTTATCCCTTAAGGGGTTTTCATAGGCGTTCCCCGGACCGTTTACGGCATCGTAGCCCCCTCTGTCCACATTAGGGGTAGGATTGTGCTGAATTATAAAATTGTACCAGTCCAACACCCAAACGGCCCCGTCAGGCCCCACCTTGGCTTCAACGGGGGAAACCCATTCATCCGAACTGGCCATTAAATTGCCCCCGTCCTTTTCCACATATCCGGCGCCCTCCTTTTCAATTTTGGCAATATGCACGACCCCTCCCGTTGGTTCGCACACAAAGGCGTACTTGTTCCAGTATTTTTCCGGATAGGTACGTGCCGTGTAAAAATGGTGTCCCGCTGCTGCCGTGAAACCTCCAAAAACATCTACCTGTCTTATGTTTTTAGTAATCGGCAACATCGCATAATGACCATCGATCTTAGTACTTCCCTTTATGGAAATACCCTTCACATCCTTTAAATTTTTATTGGGTATGCCCATAAAAACACTGTGGGTATTGTTGGCAGTAGAGGCAAAAATGGAGTTGTCCTCGGTAATCCCCAATCCCCATGTATTGTTACTGGTATTGGTTAAAAATTCAAAATTGCCAAAATCACTGTCGAAACGATAAATTCCCTGACCAAACTCGAAGTTTTCCCCCGAAATATTTCCTTTAAATCCTGAATAACCTACTACACCGTAAATATTGTTGTCCATACCACGCTGAAGGTTCGATGGTCCGGCGTGGGTATCAAAAACTCCCCATCCATCCATTACAATTTCCTTCACATCGGCCTTATCATCACCATCGGTATCCTTTAGGAATAGGAAATAAGGTGCCTGGGAAACCAAAATTCCTCCATTTACAAAAGTAAAACTGGTCGGGATATTTAAATTTTCGGCGAATACGGTAAACTTATCCGCTTTTCCATCGCCATTGGTATCTTCACATATTTTTATCCTATCATCCCCTGTGCCCTTATCGTCCCTTACCGTATTGGGGTAATCTACGGTCTCTATCACCCATAGTCTGCCACGCTCATCCCAATTCATAGCTATAGGGTTAATAATATTGGGTTCCGAAGCAAACAGTTTCAACTTAAACCCTGCGGGCACCTGAATTAATTTTGCCGATTCTTCCGGTGTTAAGGGCAATTGATATTTTGGTGCCGGATCCCTTTTTTCGTAATTGGGAATATTGTCCATTTCCTTATATTCCAAGGTTGGAATGTCTTTAACAAATTCTTCCCAGTTCTTTTTTACCTGGTCGCCTACTGCCCAAAGAATACCTTCTTTAATTAAATTTTGAAACCCGGAGTTGCCCCATGTCCTTTCATCATGGCCGTAGGCCGTGTAGAATACCTTCCCCTTACCAAATTGCTTTACCCATGTCCAGGGTTCATGATGTTCCCCTTCTACCCTTTCCATCAATACAGTGATATCATTGGCCAATTTATCATGAACATAGGTTTCGTCCCATGTGGAAAATTCCTCAACCTTTTGCATTATAGGGTGCTTCTTGTCTATAATTTTGGCCGTGAAAGTATCCGTTCCATGGGTCTTAAACTGCCCCCCGACCAGTTCGACAAATTCTTCGGACTCATTAAAACAAAAACTTGCACAATGAATCGGTAAAAATGCATGTCCGGCCGCCACATAATCCAATAGGGCCTTTTCCTGCTCGGGATACCTGTTTTCGTGATTGGCATAAAGTATTACCCCATCATAAAGCGCAAGGTTTTCAGGGGTAAGGTCTTCCACTTCCTCGGTATAGGTGATGTTTATACCACTTTGGGTCAAGGCAGAAGCCAACATGGGCATATATGCCCTTGAATTATGGTGTTCCAGGGCATGGCCCAAAAACAACATCTCTATACGTCTGGGTTGATCGTCCTTCTTTTTCTTCCCGGAAGGATTGCAGCCCATCAAGGTTGTAATTACAATAAGAAAACAAACAAAATAAGTCTGTAGGGTTTTCATGATATAGTTGAATTTGTGTTTAACAATTATAGTTATTTATAAAGTATAAAGAATACTCAATGTTATCTACAATTGACTGTATTATATCATAGATTATTATTTTTACATATATTTATGGATAAATAATGACAATCCTGTAGATGGAAACCCAAGATTGGATACTATGTTTCCAAAAAATCAAAACCTTGACCATAAGTGAAATCCGCATTACAAAAATCGCCCATTCCCAACTCCCACGCCTTTGTTGCCAAATTATTGCGCCAACCCAATTTTGACCCTATTTGGCATTTCCATCCGGAATATCAATTATTTATGGTGTTAAAAGGTAGTGGCACCCGATTTATTGGAGATCATGTAAAGCATTATAAGGAAGGGGACATCACCCTTACAGGACCCAATTTGCCCCATATGTGGCGTAGCGACACCGAAGGCTACACTGTTGAGGAAATTTTATGGTCCGAAGGGATCGTAGTTTATTTTCATGACGATTTTATTGGCCAAAGCCTCTTACAAAAGGAAGAAATGATCAAACTAAGGCAATTGTTCCAAAAAAGTTTGAGAGGCCTGGATGTTTCTGGAAAAACTGCGGATACCATCCGTGTCATGATCAACAACCTCTTGCACCTTGAGGGTATGGAAAGTGTTCTGGAACTGTTCAAGATCCTGAACTGCCTTGCCAATACCACGGAAAGCACCATACTGGCCAGTCCCGGCTATACCAACTCCTTAAAGGAAGGTGATACGGAAAGAATGAACATGGTGCACGCCTATGTAATGAAGAATTTCAAGGACAAAATAGAATTGGGCACTGTAGCCTCCCTGGCCAATATGACCCCTACCTCCTTCAGCAGATACTTTAAGATACATGCCAACAAAACCTTTTCCGAATTTTTAAGCGAAATAAGAATCGGCCATGCCTGCAAATTACTGATCGAAAATAAAATGAATATTGGCCAGGCCTGCTACGAGAGCGGCTTTCATACCCTCTCCAATTTCAATAAACAATTCAAGGCCATTACGAATAGGACCCCGCTTTCCTATAAAAAGGAATATAGCCCTTGAAAAACAGCAAACATACCCCTTGCCATATTTTTTTTGGATCGATAATTACTTTAATTGAAGTAGTTTTGTACTATGGTAAGAAACATTCAGCTTAGGACTACTTTATTGGAAGAATCGGCCGAAGATATCCTTAGAAAGAAGGCTTCAAAATATTTGGGAATCCCCATTGGGGAAATTTCCAAAGTACATGTACTTCGGAAATCGATAGATGCCCGTAAACCTACCATATATTTCAATTATAAAGTTTCGGTTTATGTGAACGAACCTCCTCCAAAGACCAAGGAATACAGTTTTGGTTATAAAGACGTATCCAAAGCCAAAAAAATACATATTATAGGATTTGGACCTGCCGGGATGTATGCCGCACTACGCTGTATTGAATTGGGATATAGGCCCATTGTCCTGGAAAGGGGCAAAAATGTTAAGGAGCGCAGGCGCGACCTAAAGGCCATTAACAGGGACCATTTAGTAAACGAAGACTCTAATTATTGCTTTGGGGAAGGGGGCGCAGGCACTTATTCCGACGGCAAATTGTACACCCGAAGCTTAAAAAGAGGGGACGTACGGCGAATCTTTGAAAATTTGGTATACCATGGTGCTACCGAGCAAATACTCATAGATGCACACCCGCATATAGGCACCAACAAACTGCCCAAGCTGGTGCAAAACATTAGGGAAACTATTCTAAAATATGGTGGTGAAATACACTTTCGGACCAAGGTGGTGGATATTGCCATTGTCAATAACGCCATTAAGGCCATTGTTCTGCAGGATGGTTCCGAAATGCCGGTGGAAAGGGTTATTTTGGCCACAGGCCATTCGGCAAGGGATATCTATTACCTACTGAACAGCAAAAAAATTGCCCTACAGGCCAAATCATTTGCCATGGGTGTCCGGGTAGAGCATCCACAACATATCATAGATAGTATTCAATACCACTGTAAAGGACAACGGAACGAATTGCTCCCTGCTGCCTCCTATAGTCTGGTAGAGCAAGTAAAGGATAGGGGCGTATACTCCTTCTGTATGTGTCCGGGCGGATTTATAGTTCCTGCGGCGACCGCTCCGGGGGAAGTGGTAGTCAACGGTATGTCGCCTTCCAAAAGAAACAACCTATTTGCCAATTCCGGTATTGTAGTTGAAATAAATGTAGATCTCGATATTCAAAAATACGGGCACCATGGCGCATTGAAGGGCCTGGAATACCAAAAGGATCTGGAGCGGTTGGCCTATACTTCAGGTGGGCGTACACAAACTGCACCTGCACAGCGACTTACCGACTTTGTGGAAGGAAAACTTTCCAACGACCTCAACCCTACCTCCTATCAGCCGGGGTTGAAATCCGCCCCCTTGCATTCACTTTTGCCCAAATTGATCGGCAGCAGGTTACGCATGGGCTTTGTGGCATTTGGGGAAAAAATGAAGGGCTACTACACATCGGAAGCCAATGTGGTAGGAGTGGAATCAAGGACCTCCTCCCCCGTAAATATCCCAAGAAATGAAAATTTGGAACATCCGGAAATAAAAGGATTATTTCCCTGCGGGGAAGGTGGTGGTTATGCCGGGGGAATTGTATCGGCCGCCATGGACGGGGAACGATGTGCAGAGGCCGCTGTTGTTGGATTTTAAGGTCTATTTTTTTAATTAAACGGTTTATCCAAACTAATCCCCTACCTTTGCCGCTTATTTTACATACTACATGACATTCAAAGAATTAGGTATTATAGAACCTATCCTAAAAGCCCTAGCGGCAGAAGGCTATACAAATCCGACCCCGATACAGGAAAAGTCTATACCCATATTGCTACGGGGAAAGGATCTATTGGGCTGTGCGCAAACAGGAACCGGTAAAACAGCGGCATTTTCCATACCCATCGTACAACATTTGACAATGGATAGGGAAGCCGATCGCCAACAACGAAAAATAAGAGCCTTGGTGGTAACCCCCACAAGGGAACTGGCCATACAGATCGGGGAAAATTTCACTTCATATTCCCGGTTCACAGGAATAAAAAACACCGTTATATTCGGTGGTATCAAACAGGGAAGGCAAACAGATGCCCTTAGAAAAGGTGTGGATGTACTTATTGCCACACCGGGAAGGTTGTTGGATTTGATGAACCAGGGCTTTATCTCCTTGAAGGACATTAAATATGCCGTATTGGACGAAGCCGACCAAATGTTGGATATGGGCTTTATCCACGATATTAAAAAGATAATAGCCAAACTACCGGAAAACAGACAATCCCTTTTCTTTTCCGCTACCATGCCACCGGCCATAGTGGAACTCTCTAAAAAAATATTGGGGGATTTTGAACGCGTTACCATAAAACCCCAACAGGCCACTGCCGAAAAAGTAGAACAGGGCGTTTATTTTGTAACCAAAAAAAACAAGCCCAACCTCCTGATCCATCTTTTGGAAAAAGATCCCAACGATTCCGCCCTCGTTTTTTCACGTACCAAGCACGGTGCCAACAAAATAGTAAAACAATTGGCCAAGGCAGATATTAAGGCCGATGCCATTCATGGCAATAAATCGCAGAATGCCCGTCAAAAAGCCCTGGGGAATTTTAAGGACGGGGAATTAAAAGTACTTATCGCTACCGATATTGCGGCCAGGGGAATAGATGTTGAGGAACTTTCCTTGGTGATCAATTATGACCTGCCCAATGTTCCCGAAACTTATGTACATCGAATAGGTAGAACAGGCAGGGCAAGTGCCAGCGGGATAGCACTTTCCTTTTGTGATGCGGAGGAGCGACCCTACCTTAAGGATATCCAAAAATTAATAAACCAGCAGGTACCGGTGATTACGGACCACCCTTATGTGGATGACGGATCGGAGGAGATACCCTTGGAAGAAAAAAAACATCACAATAACAGGCAACAACAAAAGACGGGGCACTCCAATCCTAGGGGCGGCAGAAATAACCACCGCAACAGAAATAGAAACAATAGACAAAAAAAGAATTGATATTGAACTCATATAAGCTTTTCTGATTGAAGCGAAAATCAGCTATTTTTTGTCCAATTGAAGCTATTTTTGAGTTACATAGTAGAACTACGGAACAAGAACCTGCCGACAGGCAGGAAAGGTAAAAAGTGGGCGAAAAAGAACAATTTTTTAGCCAATTGAGAAAAATTTAAATGAGTCCATTATATAACCTATTCCCTTTTTCCTTTATTTTGGTGATATATAGCAAAAGGATTAGTAGGTATTTAAAAAAATCAAGATATTTATCCTTTTTAAGGATATACCTATAAAGTGTAAATCACTTCATCAAATGAAACCGACATGCGACCACAGAACAATATTAAATTTAAACAGATGAAATATATACTCTCCTCCATTTTAATGGGGTTGGCCCTCTTCGTAAATCCGGGTACCTCATATTCCCAAACTACCAATCTTATCAGTTTTAATATAAGATACGACAATACTTCGGATACGATCAATAATTGGAATAAACGCAAGGCTTCCTTGGCCGCACTAATTCAGCACTATGATGCCGATATTGTAGGTATTCAGGAAGGCCTCCACCATCAGGTAGATTATTTGAACAGCACCCTCAATGGTTATTCCTTTGTAGGAGTGGGCCGGGACGATGGACAACAAAAGGGAGAATACTCGGCAATTTTTTACAATAACGATAAATTCAAAGTGCTAAAAACGAATACCTTCTGGCTATCCGAAACCCCGGAAACAGTATCGGTGGGTTGGGATGCCTCTATGGAGAGGATCTGTACCTATGCCCTTTTTGAAAATACAAAGACAAAAAAACAATTTTGGGTATTCAACACCCATTTTGATCACAGGGGAATGCAGGCCAGGGTAAATTCCGCAGAACTCATTTATAAAAAAATTAAGGAAATTAATACCGCTGACCTTCCGGTAGCCCTGATGGGCGATTTTAATCTGACCCCAGACACCGCACCTATACAATATTTAAAAAAATACTTGACAGACGCCATGGGAATTTCGAAGAAACCTTTTTATGGACCCAAGGGTACTTTTAATGGTTTTAATCAGGACAAAATCATGGAAAATAGGATAGACTACATTTTTGTAAACAATATAGAGGTACTTTCGTATACCCATATTGACGACAGAATGCCCAATAACATGCATATTTCGGACCATTTGCCCGTTCTAATGACGATTAAGGATTAGTTGGATGAACGTATTTGGACACTGAACAGCGCAATAAACTACCTCGACGCAGAGCGTACAAGGTATCAGAATCAAGACCGCTGCGCTACAAGAACCAAGATACAAGACAAAATAATCCAATGCCGTACATCGTAACTACCTATAGTGCTACACCCGAGGCAGAGCCTCGGGGAATTCTATTGATTAAAAAAGTATGCCACATACTATATATAGAAACAAAAATCTGGTTGAAATATTTAAAATTTTCACACAATTTTCAGAAAGATGGACTTGGATAGAGAAAAACAACTTGCCGCCAAAGAGGCCGTAAAATATGTTAAAAATGGAATGACCGTTGGTCTGGGCACAGGATCTACCGCTGCCCACATGGTTAAAGAACTGGGTAAACTAATAAAAAACGGATTGGAAATAACCGGCGTACCTTCCTCTGAAAACACCAAAAAATTGGCAACGGAATTAGGGATACCCCTTACCACCTTGGATAAAACCAATGGCATTGATATATATATAGATGGTGCCGATGAATTTGATCCCTATATGCAACTAATAAAGGGAGGCGGTGGCGCCCTATTGAGGGAGAAAATATTGACCTATAATTCCGATCTGGTCATTATCATTGCCGATTCACAAAAAGAGGTAAAAAGGCTGGGGGATTTTAAACTTCCGGTAGAGACCATTCCTTTTGCTACCAAAAAAATTGCACAATTGCTTCAAGAAATGGGGCTACTACCAAAATTAAGGGTAAGGGACGGTAAAAATTTTGTCACCGATGAGGGCAATTTTATTTTGGACCTTAACATAAAACATATTGCCAATATCCACCTACTGGAAAGCAAACTAAAACAAATTCCGGGCATTGTGGAAACAGGGCTATTCCTGGATATGGCAGACATTATTATTATAGGAAAGGGCGAGACTACCATTACCATTAAAAAATAAATAGCCCTAACTTATTATCTACGTATCCACAACCATTTATTTATCCCCTTGGCAATTGCCAACCGTTGTGGTAATGGGCATTTATCAAAGCATTTGAAGCCCCGTCCGAAAATTTACCGGCAGTATTATCCCAATAAATCCTGTTGCCTGTTTTAAAGGCTATATTGCCCATATGGCACACCAAGGCCGCATCATACCCCACTTTTAATGGCGCCCTTAATTTTGAACCATCCCTGGATTTCACCGCTTCTATGAAATTTGCGGTATGGTTATCCAGTCCGTTACCCTTATTTTTTTGTAAAGGTATACTTTGCATCTTATCCTTTTCGGCTATAACCTCCCAACCATTGCGGTCCAAAACCAAGGTTCCATTATTGCCGATAAACGAAATACCGTGATTGCGTCCGTAATTACCATTATCTATGCCTGTGGCGTGTTCCCATAGAATGGAAAAACCGTCATACTCATAAACGGTCTGCAAGGTATCCGGTGTTTCCGATGCGTCATCGGGATAGGCAAACTTACCTCCCAGGGCCATCACCGATTTCGGGGTATTGGCCTTCATACCATAAAGCGCATAATCCATTAAGTGCACGCCCCAATCTGTCATTAACCCCCCGGCATAATCCCAATACCATCTAAAATTAAAATGAAACCTGTTGGGATTGAACGGTCTTTGGGGAGCGGGACCCAACCACATGCCATAATCCACTCCGGCAGGGGCGGCAGTATCCGGTAAAACGGGGATAGACCCCATCCATCCCTGATAGGCCCATGCTTTCGCCAAACGGATTTCCCCCAATTTTCCGGAATGGACAAAGTCTATAGCATCCACAAAATGGGGTTGGCTCCTTTGCCACTGGCCAATTTGTACCATACTATTACTTGCCTGTACAGAGTTTAGCATAAGGTTGCATTCCTCTATGGAATTGGCCAAAGGTTTTTCACAATATACGTCCTTGTCCGCTTTAACCGCATCGGAAAGTTGTAGACAATGCCAATGGTCCGGAGTACCGATAATGACCACATCTACATCCTTATCTTCCAATAATTTCCTATAATCCTTGTACCACTTCGGCTTCTTAATTCCTGCCTTTTCCAAATCGGCCGTTCTCTTTTTTAAAACACTATCATCCACATCGCACAGGGCCACAATTTGGGTTTCGCTCATTTTAAGCATGGAACTCAAATCGCTAAAGCCCATTCCGTTACAACCTATCAATCCTACGCCGATTTTATCGTTTGGACTTATATATCCCCGCATGGCAGCCAATAGCTCCATTGGAAATAAAAACGCCGCTCCTGTTCCCATGGCCAACCGGGAACTCTTTTTTATAAATTTTCTTCTGTTATGAAACATAGGACCATAGATTAAATAAGTCCTTAATGTACAAAATTATTGGAATAAAAAAAGCACCAACTTGGGGTTGGTGCTTTTTTAATCGGTCAGGGAAAAATTATTTTTTTTCCGGCGTATTTACCTTTTTGCTCATCTCCATCGATATGGCGGTACGGTCAAATTTTATTTTCCCGGCCATGGTTTCTATCACACAGGAAAAATCATTATCGTTTAAATCGACTATTTTTCCGTGCATACCGCTCTTGGTAACCACTTTATCCCCCCTTTTTAATTCTTCGGTAAATTTCTTCTCTTGTTTTTGACGTTTTCTTTGTGGTGCGATCATAAAAAAATAGACCACTACAAACATTAATACCAGCGGAAGATATGGATATTGTTCTAACATAATTTCATGTACTTATTTTACAGGACCTACGGGGCCCGCTCCTTTTGGTGTTACAAATGCCTTTATTCTAAGAGTTTCGGTTCCTTTACTGGTGTTGGCGGTAACAGTTATGTTCTTGGTCACCTGATTTTGTCCGGAACCGTTAAACTTGACCAACAACTCCCCTTTTTCACCTGGTGCTATTGGCGTATTTTTAGGATATTCCGGGATGGTACAACCGCAGCTGCTTTTCGCATCGGTAATGATCAATGGGGCATCACCGGTATTTGTAAATGTAAAAATAGTTTCCTGAGGAGCATTTTGTTCAATAGATCCAAAGTCGTGTTCCACTTTATCAAATTCCATTACAGGAAGACTTTTAGCAGCTGCATCCCTTTCGGCAGCAACTTCCACATTGGAAGCTTCTATTTTACTGGAGGCCTTTTCCTTACAGGAAGGGAAGGCAAGAACAGCAATAAAACTTAAGGTCAAGAATATTCTTTTCATCTGTTTAAATTTAATTATTTTTTAAAAGGTTCCATATAATTCGCCGTTAATGATCTTGGTGGATTTAAAGAATCAACACGGCCCATTATATCCCTATTAATTTATATTTGGGCAAAATTAAGGAATAATTGTTTATAACAAACCCCTACCTACTTTTTTTAGCTTGCCTTCCTCCTTATATTCCCTCACCAGCTTATCCAATATCCCATTTATGAATATACTACTCTTGGGGGTAGAGTATTCCTTGGCAATTTCCAAAAACTCGTTTATGGTAACCCTTTCCGGTATGGATGGAAAATTGAGCAGTTCACAAATTGCCATTTTTAAGAGGATGGCATCGATATCCGCAATTCGATCCTTATCCCAATTGGGCGTTTTGCCTTCAATCTCCTTTTCCAATTTGGAATTGTTCAACAAAGTTTTCGTTAAGAGCCTATTGGCATATACCATATCGTCATCATCTTTAAAAAGAGGCGGTAAAAAATAAGAAGGAACGGTATTTTCCTTAACTTTTTTAAACTGCTTTAGGAGAAAGGTATTTACAATGGGGATATCATCTACCCAGGTCAATTTGTCATCCTCAAAATAATCATAGATCTTTTCATTGGGCGCAATTATATCCCGGAACAAATCGATGACAAGCCTTTTATCCTCCTCATAGCTGGTATCGGCATTGGACATATATATGGCATATATGTCACTTTCCATAACCTCATTGTAAATTATCCTGATATAATCTTCGTTCAAATACCAGTTGTTCAGTTTTCTTTTGGACAATTCATCCCGTAACAACTTGTTTCCGGCAATTTGTTGCAAAAGTTTATTGTTAAGAAATTTTTCCTTATTGGGATAGGAATCCGTGCTGTTCTTTAGATATTTTTTAGAGGATAGGCTGATCTGATTCTCCGCCCTTTCATGTAACTCAACAAAAAGACTCAGCATTAACAGGTAAAGCGTGTACATGTTCTCTATGCTTACTTTTAAAAATTTTTCCTGTTTTTCAAGGGAATCATCCTTCGATTGCGTCAATGCATAAATACATTGCATAACTTTAACCCTAATGTGCCTTCTTGTAAGCATTTTTAAAGAACTTTAAATAAGATAA
>CBFGWQ010000081.1:0-15340 GCA_965652575.1 uncultured Arenibacter sp.
AAACCCCAAACCCAAATTATGGGATGGGGTTGTACCAATACTAAGAAGGAAATGAATTTTCTATACTTAGGAAACAATAAAGAGACCGGCAATGGCAACGGCATCATCGCCGGACAAGGGTTCGTCATACGCCTCTGTAGAAGCTTCGGTACTGAAAGGGTCGCTATTTCCCAAAGTAGTGACATCCAAACCGCCTTGAACCACATTTTCTTCCCCGTTATATACGGCTTGGGTAGCTTCGGGCATGCCTTCCCCTCTTTCCTTATTCGTTATCCAACCTTTAAGGCCCCTCAGTCTTCTGATTTCCGAAGCGTGCATAGCTTCTACCGCATGGATCTGTAGGGCGGCCGTTAAAAACGGCGACCCCAAAAGGTTGCCGGCCTGGCCTTTGTAGGCCCTCACACCGGTATCCTCAAAGGCTTGTGCCAGTGCCAATAACTGTGCATAGGCGGTTTCCTGACCTATTCCGTTTTCATTAAATGGGTCGAACATTCCGCCAACGGTAAAATCGAATGTAGGTTTTTCCACTGGAGTAACACCTGCACCTTCAAGGCCTGCTATCAGAAAATCCACATGTGCCTGTTCGTGCTTTGAAATCTGCATGTATACGGTTTCCGGCCTTCCGCTGGGCAATACTCCGGACTGCAGGGCCAGGTCATAGAACTCGTCCTCCAAATATTCCAGGGTCAATGCCAATTGAAGTGCGGCTACAGGGTCATTGCCCATATCCTGGGCAAAGGTTTTTTGGGGCATTGTGGCCAAACCGAACGGGACCGCAGCAAGGGCCGCCTTTTTGCCCAAAGTGCCCAGGGAGCCAAATATGTCACGTCTGGACGATCTTCCGTTCAGCATCGACTCGTTTGTGAATTCGTCTAAAAATTTTATAATGCTCATAATTTTATTTCTTTTAAGTTATTAAGGCAAATTGTTTGCCGTGAAAGCTGTCTTTATAAATCCTGTGGCACCAACTGCCGCAAGTATATCCGAAGGATCCATGGCGGCACTAAGTCCGGTATCCGTGGTTACGTAATCATCCCCTGCAAAATCTGCGGATCCAGGATTTAGTAATGTTCTAATGGCCGATGCATGCCTTGCTTCTACAGAAACAATTTTGCCGGCCAAGAGTAAATATCCTGGATCGGTTATAAGTTTTCCGGCACCATTGTATGCTGCTACACCGGTATCCTCCAAAACGCGGGCCGTACCAAGGACCATTTCCCTGTTCCCAAAATCGAGACCACCGTAGTCAAATTCCAAGGTGGGGAGTACCAAGTCGGTATTTCCATCCACGGCAGCGGTAATGGCGGCCTTAAAAAAGTCCCTATGGTTCACCTCATGGTAGTACAGGTCCGTTAGTACCTGCATCTCTTCATCGGATATGTTTCCATAAAAGGAATTGACAACTTTAGTGTAGAAATCGGCTTCCAACTGTTCTAGGGCATAAGCGTAATTAAGTACGCCGAGATCTCCCTTTCCCAGATCGAAAATGCCATTTCCAGGATCTACCGGAGGATCGCCCCCCATATCGTCATCGTTGCTACATGCTACCAAAAGACCGGCTCCTACAACACCCAGCCCCCCTATTTTAAGGAATTGGCGCCTATGGTTAGGTTTGCTGATAGGTTCTATCCTAATACGTTTTTTTTTCATAAGGCATATCATTTTTAAGGTTAATACAGCCTTACCTACGAGAAAAGGAAGGGGAGGTTTTACTTAAAATGTTAAAAAAATGTTAAAATAAATGATTGGATAGGCAAATAGGAAGCTATGATGAAATCATTTTTTTTGATGATAGACAGTATCCCATAGAAATAAGGAGGTTGTATTAAATGGGGCGGCATCAAATAGGTTATGGATTGACCCAATAGAGTTGGAGTATTTTTTGATCGTCGTTCCAATTTAAGCCATACCATTCATGACCATTTGATTACATTTGTAATGGCGAAGGAAAAACCTATCAAAAAAAGCTCATGGATGTGGGTCTGTTATGGGCCAGGTCAAAATGGGAGGGATCGTGTAGAGGCCTGAACAGGATATGTGAACAGACTTTTCACTTTGTTTGTATGTGGAGTCCGTGTAGCCATTGTTCCTACAATTGTTTCGGCTTGTTTAAATTTGCTGATTATGGAAAGAATTAAAATAAAAAACGTATTTGTACAAGGGGCTATTGGTCCGGAGTTCATTGCCAATTCCATTGCCAAGCACCAGTCCAAGACCACTATTGGGGCCCATGATATTTTTTTGGGCCAGGTGCGGGCAGATCTAATTGGCGGGCAGGAGGTGGCCGCTATTGAATATACGGCCTATGAGGAAATGGCCAATGTAAAGTTTCATGAAATTAGGGAAGCCGCCTTTGGCAAGTTTAACTTGAGCTGTATGCATATATATCACAGTTTGGGAAGGGTAAATGCCGGGGAAATATGCCTGTTTGTCTTTGTGTCATCACCACATCGTAAAGAAGTTTTTGAGGCCCTGCACCATGTTGTGGAAGAAATAAAAAGCCAGGTCCCTATTTTTGGTAAGGAACTGTTTGTGGACGATTCCTATCAATGGAAAGTAAATAAGTAAAGATGGTAGATATTACCCAAAAGAAAGCTACATTGCGCACTGCCATTGCCCAGGCTATAGTCCAGGTAAGTTCGAAGGATACTATTGAGGCGATAAAAAATAATACGGTACCCAAGGGCGATGTGTTTGCCATGAGCAAGGCTGCCGGACTTTTGGGGGTAAAGAAGACGGCCGATCTTTTGCCGGACTGTCACCCCTTGCCCATAGAATTTACCGACATCTCCTATTCCATAAGCGGTTTGCAGATTACGGTTTTGATTACGGTGAAGACCGTTTATAAGACCGGGGTGGAAGTAGAGGCCATGCACGGGGCCAGTATAGTGGCCCTGAATATGTACGATATGCTAAAGCCGATAGACAAGGGGATTGAGATCCAAAACATTAAACTGTTAAAGAAAACGGGGGGCAAGTCGGATATTGGAAAGAACGGATAATCCTCCTGTATTATTTTTAACATATATTTTGGAACATTTCTCAATATCTTTGTAGTATGAAAAAAAGAAGCTACTTGCTTTTTTTTAGGGTTCTAGCACTTATACTTGTCCTAAGTATAGGCCATATTTCGTTGGCTGCCCCCAAGGAGGCCAAAGAAGTTAAAGCTGGGACTAATGGTGAGATTCAAACAGATCATCATTTAACCTATAAAGCACCGTATTCCGGGTATACCATGCTCCTTGCCGAGGGCAATTATAAATTGCCAACGGTCAACGAGTTGAGACCCAATTTTAATTTGTTTTCCCCCAATATTGTTATAAGTTGCCAATCCGAGTTGAAGGAAAGGGAACTTGTTTTCCTAAAAAGGGAGGTCCAAGTTATAGCTAGCCTGGACGCACTTACCATTATATATCCCTTTCACACCTTTTTGTAAATTTTTCCATTTTTTATCCAAACAACTCCCCGACCGCTTTGCCGCGCTTTTATGTGGACATTGGTCGGACCAATGTTATGCGGTTTTGGCCCTACCTCTCCCTTGGAGAGTCTGCCCGTGCCGTTCGGACGGGTCTGCCTTTTGCCGGTAGGCAGGGGGAGGTTAAATAACCGGTTTTTAAAATTTTCCCACGCCCTATATTAATTCGGCAGGGGAAAGCAATTAGTAAATGGAATAATTTATAAAAATATATACAATGAATACATCAATGATATTGGTATCTACTTTATTGGTGCTTTGCACCGTTATACCTTTTGTAATCCTCAATAAATCAGGAAAAGGGGATTTGAAAATAATGTCCAAGGAAGTTAAAAAATTAATGGTGCAATCCCAATTGAAATTTGATCTAAAGGAAAGTTGGGGCAATTCGTTTATCGGCCTGGATTCAAATAATAGGAGACTTATTTTTTCCAAAGTATTTGATGGCGTTGTGGCACTGGAAAATATTGACCTTGAAGAGGTGTCCAATGCCAAAATCATAAAGAAGACCCAGGTGGTCAAGTCGAACAATAGGAAGGAGACGGTTTTGGAGAAATTGGATCTGGAGATTGGTTTTATAGATCATGAAAAGGAGGTTAAGACGCTTAATTTTTATGATATCAACAGTATTTACATGGAAGATTATGAACTTGTCCGGGCAGAAAAATGGAATACTGCCGTAAATAACATATTAAAACGGGATTTTAAAACCGCGAAGGTGGCCTAGGAGGTATACTATATTAGTTTTTAGGGTAAAGAGTCATCAGTATTAAGGAAATAGACCTTTCACAATACGGATGGCTCTTTTTTATATGAAACCCGGAACGACGGGTTCATGAAATATTTTTTACTCGATAATCGAGATTTAAACCTGCCTGCCGCAGGCAGGTGCTCCAATGCTTGCGTCGAAATCAAACTTGAATTTCCTTTTAATGCCTCGTGTCCCGATAGCTATCGGGATTGCCCCGAGGTAGTTTACGGATAATAGTCTTTGAATTACTCCCGTATGGTCCAAATTTCGTTTAAGGGATCTCCCTTACTGCTTTTGCCGCTATGGTACCAATCCTTGCCATTTATTTTGTAATTGAAGGACAATGCGGCCCCTACCCGGGAATTATCCCTGGAGAAGTAGCCTATATTTTCTGTGTATTTGCCATTGCCGGCGTTGTAAGTGCCGCCCCCGCTACCAAAAAATTCAAAAGTTTCCGTGTTATAGGCAATCCATTGAAAATGTCCGTTCAATAAATACTTCATGGTCTTTCTTGGTCGGGAAGTATCCCTTCTGTCCTCTCCCTGGTCCGTTATACGGCCGGCCATGAGCCACTTCCCGTCCAGATCCTGGGTGCCATTCACGGTCGGCGTAAATGTCATTGGGCTGTCCCCTTCAAGTATTAGGTTTCCATCTTTTAGTTTAAAGGGTACATTGATACTTGTAATTTTATCTTCCTTGTGGTTGGAATTAAATTCGAGGTCGACCAGGAGGTTGTTCCCGGAGATGGTGTAGAAGCCTCCCATCGTTTTTATAAATTCTGCGGGCGACTCCTTATAGATGGTATGCACATAATAATCAGCGTCCAATTTCAACTCGTGGTGCAGGGTTCCCGCCCTGTTTTTTTCCACAAAATGATAGACATTGGCCGGAATTTGGGCCTTGATCGTATCAAAAAAAACGAATAAGGATATAAGACCAATAAAAACACTGATTTTTGTAAGTTTCATGAATAGCTGGGTTTTGTTTAAAAATAGTCAATAAAAGATTAAAAATCAACTGTTTAAATTTAATTTTTAGTTAATTATTTACATTTGGGAAAATTCATTTTTTACTTCGGCGTAAAATTTTTCAAAACGCTTGTTTTTTCATTTTTTTTGTTTTCATTTGTCACATTAATTTAGCCTTAAATTTTATCTTGATAATAGCATCTAGTTAAGTACAATGAACCATATTTGCAAATTTGGTCTTCTGGCAAAAGAAAGATTCGGGCAACTGATATTTAAAGGGATAGGTAGCCATAATATACTTCGTATTCCAAATTTTTCTTCCATAACCGTGCGCAGTCAGCACGACTATTTTTTTATACCCACCACTGAAAAGCAGATAATTGTCTAGGGATTTAGTTATAATTCCCAATAATATTTGCATTTGGTGATGCTATTTACTTATTTACAATTCATATATTTATTTAAATGAACACGAAGTACATTAATCTTATAGATCAGACCTACTATTTTCCGCAGGAGGAGTTTACCTTGGATGGCGAAAACCTAAAGTTCCATGGAATTCCACTTATGGATTTGGTGGAGGAATACGGTAGTCCTTTGAAGTTTACTTATCTGCCCAAAATTTCCGAAAATATAAATAAGGCAAAGGAATGGTTTAAAATAGCCATGGAAAAGAATAACTACAAAGGCAAGTACCATTATTGCTATTGTACCAAGAGTTCCCATTTTAAACCGGTTTTGAACGAGGCCCTAAAAAATGATATTCATATAGAAACCTCTTCTGCCTTTGATATCAATATCGTTGAAAAATTAAAGGAAAAGGGCAAGATCAAGGACAATACCTATGTCATATGTAATGGATTTAAACGGGATCAATATATAGACAACATAGCCAATCTCATAAATAAGGGGCACCAGAATTGTATTCCTATCATCGACAATTACGAGGAAATAGATCTTCTGTCGGATGCCATCAACGATACTTTTAAAGTGGGGATCAGGATTGCGTCGGAAGAGGAGCCAAAATTTGAATTTTATACCTCGCGACTGGGAATCGGATATAAAAATATTGTACCTTTTTATGAGAATCAGATCAAGGATAATGACAAGGTAGAGTTGAAAATGCTACACTTTTTTATTAATACCGGTATCCGTGACAATGCTTATTATTGGAACGAGTTGGTGAAATGTTTAAAAGTGTACGTGAGGCTTAAAAAGATCTGTCCCTCCTTGGACAGTCTGAACATAGGCGGTGGTTTCCCCATAAAAAACTCTTTGGCTTTTGATTACGACTACCAATACATGATAGATGAGATCATCAACCAAATTAATATTGCCTGTCAGGAAGCGGATGTGGCGGTACCAAATATATTTACCGAATTTGGAAGTTTTACGGTAGGTGAGAGTGGCGGGGCCATTTATGAAATACTATATCAGAAGCAGCAGAACGATCGGGAAAAGTGGAATATGATCGATTCCTCCTTTATTACCACATTGCCGGATACCTGGGCCATTAATAAACGTTTCATTATGTTGGCCATTAACCGTTGGCAGGATGAATATGAGCGGGTGTTGTTGGGCGGATTAACCTGCGATAGTGATGATTATTACAATAGCGAGCAAAATATGAACGCCATTTATTTGCCCAAGTACAGAAAGGATAAGCCGCTGTACATAGGATTTTTCAATACGGGTGCCTATCAGGAAACTATTGGCGGTTATGGCGGGTTGCAGCATTGTTTAATACCACATCCAAAACATATTTTAATCGATAAGGACGAAAACGGAAATATAACCACCAAATTATTTGGTGAAGAACAAAAGGCAGAGGACCTGCTTAAAATTTTAGGATATGAATTGAATCTTAACGGCAATATTGAAGTGGGCAAACCCGTTGAGCGGAATATAAAACCTGCCTGACGGTTAGGCAGGTCTGACCTTTAAAAATCAATAAACTTTAAACAAATGAACACAACTAACAATTACGCTGGCATACCAGACGAGTTTGCGCAATTGGAAAAGGCAAAGGTAGTTTTAATACCTGTACCTTATGATGGAACCAGTACCTGGGGCAAAGGGGCGGACAAAGGGCCACAGGCTTTTTTGGAGGCCTCGGAAAATATGGAATGGTATGACATAGAAACCGATACGGAGGTCTACCAACAAGGAATATATTTGGCGAATGCCATAGAAGGGGACAGTTCTCCGGAGGCTATGGTAAATGCGGTACACAAGGTCACCAAGGAGTACATTAAACGAAATAAGTTCGTTACCCTTTTCGGAGGCGAACATTCCATTTCCATAGGGACCATTAGGGCCTTTAACGAGTGTTTTGACAACCTTACCGTATTGCATATAGACGCCCATGCAGATATTAGGAAGTCATACAATGGCAGTAAATTCAATCACGCCTGTGCGGTGCACGAGGCAAGTCAGACCACCAACCTTATCCAAGTAGGGATACGGAGTATGGATGCCATTGAAAAAACCTTTATGGATGAGGAAAAAACATTTTTCGCACATGATATGGTGAACGATGAGTATTGGACGGATAAGGTCATAGATCTAATGACGGACAATGTCTTTATTACTTTTGATCTGGATGTGTTGGATCCGTCCATTATGCCATCTACGGGAACTCCGGAACCGGGAGGCTTGTTCTACTACGAGACCTTGGAGTTTTTAAAACAGGTGTTCGAGGACAAAAACGTTGTAGGATTTGATATTGTTGAACTTTGCCCCAATAAAACGGATAAGACTTCGGATTACCTAGCGGCCAAATTATATTATAAAATGCTTAGCTATAAGTTTATGGGCGAGGCAGTAGAGGACGAATACGACAACACCTATGATGTTGATTCCAAAGTGGGAGCCAATAATAATTTAAAATTCGACGATGACGAAGACTAAAGGGGAAATTTCCAATTTTATTGAAAAGTATTATTTACATTTTAATGCGGCCGCCTTGGTGGATGCCGCAAAGGGTTATGAGGATCAGCTAAGGCAGGGTTCCAAAATGCTGGTTTCTTTGGCGGGAGCCATGAGTACGGCAGAATTGGGAAAGATATTTGCGGAGGTGATCCGTCAGGATAAGGTGCATATCATTTCCTGTACAGGTGCCAATTTGGAAGAGGATATCATGAATCTCGTAGCCCACTCCCATTATAAGCGTGTGCCCAATTACCGCGATCTAACGCCACAGGATGAGTGGGATTTGTTGGAGAAGGGATTAAACAGGGTAACGGATACCTGTATTCCGGAACATGAAGCTTTCCGAAGGCTGCAAAAACATATTTTTGAAATCTGGAAAAAGGCCGAGGACGATGGGGAAAGGTATTTGCCACATGAGTTTATGTACAAACTGCTGCTTTCCGGGGTTTTGGAAGAGTATTATGAGATTGATCTCAAGGATTCATGGATGTATGCCGCGGCCGAAAAGAATTTACCTATAGTTTGCCCAGGTTGGGAAGACAGTACCATGGGGAATATCTTTGCCTCTTATGTGGTAAAAGGGGAGTTGAAGGCCAGTACCATGAAGTCCGGAATTGAATATATGACCTTTCTGGCCGATTGGTATACCGCCAATTCAGAAAAAGGCATCGGATTTTTTCAGATAGGCGGTGGAATTGCCGGAGATTTCCCAATCTGTGTAGTGCCCATGTTGTACCAGGATCTTGAAAGGACGGATACACCGTTTTGGAGTTATTTTTGCCAAATCAGTGACTCTACCACAAGTTATGGTTCCTACTCCGGGGCTGTGCCGAACGAGAAAATAACCTGGGGGAAATTGGATATAAACACCCCTAAATTTATTATTGAAAGTGATGCGACCATTGTTGCTCCCTTAATTTTTGCGTACCTATTAGACATGTAGTATATGGACAATTTAAAAAGAGTTATTGTAGACTTTAAAAAACTTACTCCCGAAGTTTTGAAACTTTTGGTAGAGAAGTATCCGGATGGGTACGACGATCTTAATATCATCTCCTTTAAAAATGCACAGGGGGAACGTATCGAGGCCGTTGAAGTGACCACCGAGGATACCAAGTATTTGGTAAAGATCAGCGCCAAATTGGAAAAGACCATGGCCAATTACGATGAGGATGATTATGAGGATTTTGATGATGACGATCCGGAGGCCATTCCAGATGTGGATTTGGAAGGGGTAGAGGGAGATGATGACGATGATTAACGCGGCATGTTTGAGGTTGTTGCCATTTATTATATAGCATCTTCGATCAATATAAGGCAATGTAAATCACAATTGCCCCTAAAAATATTGTTTTCGGACAGTGATGGGCCGTATTTGAAAAACGGCGATAAAAATCCGTTTATATCTTTCAATATGGCCTGGTGTCCTTTTTTGATCATTCCGAGGATAAAAAAGCGAAGATGCTAGAGGCCTATCCGAAATTATCAAAGAGAAAAGCCCCCAATTTACAGAGACCATACAAGTATAAATAATCGAAGGCCACCAAAAGGTGGCTTTCGATAAAGTAATCCTGCCCAGTTTTGATGCCGAGTCCATAAGATTGGTAATGTTGAATACTTCCCAATCGGTGGCATTGGACCAATATTCCGAAATTACACAACAGCTATTGGAAGAGACCAACGAACACACCCAATATTTGGAAAAGAAGGGAAAGCTGAATATTTCGGGAATTAAGCGCAAACAGTTTATAGGGAAGGTCCTGAATATTAAAAATCAGATATCGGAAAACCTGTATATTTTTGATGAACCGGACAATACCTGGGAAAATGGGCAGCTGAACAGCTTGAACCTGGCACATAAACAAATGTTCGTCCTAAAGATCAGGTATAGAAATATACAGGAACAATTGGGTATTGTAAAAAAAAACCTGGAGTTGTTCAAAGATATCTGGGACCATAGGGAAAGCAGTAGATCGGAGGGGATCATCATTATCCTGATCTTGGTAGATTTTGTATTTAGATTGTTGAGGTAAATTTTAATTGATCTTTTTATTACCTTAGTTAAAAGCATCAGGTCTAAAATAGGGACCTGTGAAAATTGGCCGGAATAGTTTACAATAATGAACCAAGGCAATAGGGGAGTGGATGTTTACTGGCGAATTGCACGTGATCGCCCCATATATTAAGAATTAAATATAAACAGATGAAGAATGCACCCTTCCATATGTCATTGCCCTGCCTTAGCATAAGCAAAACAGAAGATTTCTATGTAGATGTCATTGGTGCCGAATTGGGAAGGCACTCTTCCCGATGGCTGGATATCAATCTGTACGGAAACCAGATTACGTTCACCAAGGCCGGTATTTTTAATTTTACCTTTAAGACCTATAAGTTTGAAGATACCGTGCTGCCCTCTTTTCATTTTGGGATCATTGTGGACGAAAGCACTTGGAATAATTTGCACGCCAAATTGACGAAGTCGGAATATGAACTTACTACCGAGGTCGTATTTCTAAAGGATAGGATAGGTGAGCATAAGTCCTTTTTTATTCGGGATCCCAATGGGCACATGGTAGAATTTAAATGTTTCAAAAAGCCGGAAGAGATTTTTTTGACCTGATTTTCAGGACTGTTTTGGAAAGCCCTCCGTTATTTAATAAATTAATAATCGATTATTCTTGATTCCCGAGGGTCAACTGTTTTATTTTGCAATTAATTAAAAGAAAATTTGGATAGCGCAATGAAGTATAAGGACCTGGAAATTATTGGTAGTGAGGAATGGTGCGTATTTGAGGATCTGGAGATTCCCGCTATAAAGGCCAGGGTGGATTCGGGGGCAAAAACCTCGTCCATACAGGCCAATAATATAAAGGTATATACCAAAGGGGCCCACGAATGGGTAAAGTTCGAGGTGAATCCCCTACAGGACAATAGGGGGATCAATTTAGAATGCAAGGCGCGTTTGGTAGACCGTAGGACCGTAAAGAGTTCCTCAGGGATATCCGAGGAGCGTTATGTAATAAAGACCCCGGTACGTGTAGGCAACCTTACCTTTGAGATAGAGCTCACCTTGGCCAATAGGGATACCATGGAATACCGTATGCTTTTGGGCAGGGAGGCGTTAAATGAACGTTTTGTGGTAAATCCTGCGGTAAGTTTTAATATGGGCGAGTTTACAGCAACGGAAATCAGTCAGAGATATGCCCCCCATTTTAAAGAAAAAACAGGCCTTAAAATTGCATTGTTGGCCAGTAACCCCTTGTTGTACAGCAATAAGCGGATTATGGAGGCCGGTGAGGCCTTGGGCCATGACATGGTGTTCTTAAATGTGGAGCACGCCTATATGAAATTGGATGCCAATTCCCCGGAGATCAGATATAGGGGAGGGAACATATTAAATGAGTTCGATGCCATTATTCCCAGGATAAAACCTGCGGTTACCTTTTATGGCTGTGCCCTGATCAGGCAATTCGACAACCTTGGGGTGTACTGTTTAAATTCGGCAGAGGCCATTACCCAGTCCCGGGATAAATTGTTTGCATCCCAGCTTTTTTCCAAAAATGATATCCATATTCCTATTACCGGATTTGCCAAATCCCCTATGGATACCAAAGATCTTATCCGCATGGTCAACGGGGCGCCCCTTATTATAAAATTATTGGAAAGTACCCAGGGTAAGGGAGTGGTGCTGGCGGAAACAAACAAGGCCGCGGAAAGTGTTATCAACGCCTTTAAAAGCGTGCAGACCAATATTTTGGTACAGGAGTTCATAAAGGAGGCGAATGGTCAGGATATCCGCTGTTTTGTGGTCAATGGAAAAGTAGTGGCCTCTATTCAGCGCCAGGCCGAAAAAGGGGAATTCCGTGCAAATATCCATCAAGGGGGGAAGGCGTCCATCATAAGAATAACTTCCGAAGAAAGGAAATTGGCCGTTAAGGCGGCCAAAGTTCTAAATCTGGCCGTTGCCGGGGTGGACATCATCCGTTCCAACAAGGGGCCCCTATTGCTTGAAGTTAATTCATCCCCGGGCTTGGAGGGAATAGAAAATGCCACTGGGAAGGATATTGCCAGTATTATGATCCGGGCCATAGAAAGTAAGATCAAATTTAGTGTGTAGTCCTTGGCGGTAATAAGGAATGCAATAGATTGTGTAAGTATGGCCATTGTTAATGCTTTGTACCTATGGTCATATCGATTTGCCTTAAAACCAAGTTAAATATAAAAACTGGCGGTTATTAAAATTTGTACCTTCGCCCCATGGGAAGAATATTGTTTTATGTCATTGCTTTCATTTTGATGGGCTCCTGTAAACAGCAGGGAACCAAGGAAGTGGTCGAGGAAAAGGCCGAAGAGTTTTTCAGTGTGGATTCGCTCCCCAGGCCCAATCAAATAAATGAAGAGGCCATGACAATTTTAAAGGAATGGCAGGAGTACAATAGTTTGGAAACTACTTTTGAATCCTTGTACAGGGTGGCGAATAGGGAAGATTTGGAATTGGTCCTTGAAGATTTGGTAGAGAAACAGAAAACGTTGGAAGCATCTACTTATCCGGCAACATTTGATAAGCCGCAGGTAAAGAGCAGGCAAAAGGTCTTTAAGACCTATATTCTTAAAACCAAGGGAAATTTGGAGTACAGGGATGGTACCAAAGCGGCCACCATGGAAATGATAAATGCATATAATGCATTTAGGAACCAGTTCAATGTTATTGTCAATAGCAGGTTGGACACTGTTCTGATTTTAAGTGAGTAAGGTGCCGGTAATTATGTTAACGGTCTTTTTGTCCTTGCCTCTAAATTCCCAAATACAAGTGGATAAGATGGATATAGGGAACATTTTGGACAATTGTCACAGCGCGGAAGCAAACCTTATTTACTCGATAGTTGAGATTTAAACCTGCCTACCGCAGGTGCTCCGACGCTTGCCTGCCCGTTCTTCAGGCGGGCCTGCCTTTGTCGGCAGACAGGCGTCGAAATCAAACTTGAATTTCCTTTCAATGCCTCGTGTCCCGATAGCTATCGGGATTGCCCCGAGGTAGTTTACTTTTAACATAAAAACCACTGTTCAACAGTGGTTTTTATGGGATATCTTCACAGTAGCAAAAAGGCTTTTACTAAAGTTTAACGTACTATTCCTTAGTTTCCTTATTCTCCTGTTTCTCTTTTCTGGATTGTAGCGCTTGTTTACTAAGACTGGCCAAATTAAAATTGGGGTCTATTTTTAAAGCTTCATCAATGGTTGCCAGGGCACCGTCTATATTGGTTTGGTCTTTATTGAATTCTACCAGGGCCTTCAAATGGATAAATGCCGCCTTTAAAGCAACTTCGTAAGGTTGTTGCCTTTCATAGAATGCATATTTCATATCGTCTTTCGCATTGGCAATGCCATATTCGATATTGGCGGCCGCGCCTTCATTGTCTCCGGTCTGAATTTTTAGATCCGCCAATTCGTACGCCAAATACGGATTGGGCGTTCTTTTGTTAAGGATTTCAAATTGCTCCAAGGCCCTTTTGGGTTGGTTCAATGCCTTTAGGGAAATAGCCTTTACCTGGACGGCCAAATCCGAGTCCGATTCGTTTTTTTCAATCCCAATGGTATTTAAAGCCTGTAAATGCTGATTATCCGTGGTGTAAATGTACGCCAGGGTGTCATTGCGTTCCTTACTGGGGGAAAGTATGTTTAGGTGGGTTATGGCACTGATCACACCATTGATATCACCTTGCTGTCTCATTTGGTCATAATAGGCCTCATAATGTTTAAGTAACTCACTTTTTGTCTGTGAATTTGCTGTAAATCCCACCATAACCAGGAGGATCAGTACTATTTTCTTCATTGTTCTAATTTTTGGTGTGCCAAAACTAGTAAATTATTTCTAACCATTTGTTAAGGAATGTCTTAAACCTTGGATAGGGAATAAAAAAAGGATGCCGACCGGCATCCTTTTTTATAATATGGTTGGTAAAGTGTGGTCATCTTTCTTTCAGATCATCACACTAGATCCTGTTTAAACAATGCTGAGCGTAACATTCCTGTTTTCATAGGCCCGAATAAGTCCGGCGTAAAATGCAATACTCACATTGTCCTTGTCCAAGCTGGAACTTAAAAATTCCCTTAAATTCTTAAAAAGTAAATTGGCCCTGAGAAGGGGAAGGGCGGAGTTCACTTTTTTGGGGTCATAACAGCTGTCGTCCATTACAATATCCATAATGACCCTCTTTCTGTGATAGTCTATGGATACATCTGCGGCATTGTAATGTTTTTTCAAGATGGCGATATGCAGATTTTGAAATTTTTGGGACATTTTGCTTTTGGAGCAGCTTTTGGAAATTAAATTTTCAATTTCGGTAAGTACTCTTGTTTTTAGACCTGAATTTTCCATGATAATCGAATTTATTCGTTTACTTAAAGGTACGGACTAATCGATAAACGGTTAATAATCAAGGGTGTAATTTAACCTAAAGCGGATGTTTTTGTTGTGAAAGTTTAAAAAAGTGTGGTGTATTAACTTACAATTGAAGTTTTAAAAGGGTATATTTTAACATTTAAATGCTTACTTTTAATACTTTTGTTTTCTGATTTATCCAGTTTTTTGGTGTAAATGGGGGGCAAAAGTCCTCTTTTAATGGCTTCCGAGGTGTAATAGGACTCCTTTGTAGGATGGAGGGGATACACGCCATTTATCACTTTATTTTTCCAGTTTCCATTTATGACCAACTTTATGATTCCTATACAATCATCAAGGTGGATCAGGTTTACCGGGTCATTGCCGTTGGTAAGATCGCTTTTACCGGCAAGAAATGTTACCGGGTGCCTGGAAGGGCCGATTAGTCCTCCAAACCTTATAATATTGGTGTTCAGTTCCCCATCGTTCAAAAATATATTTTCTACCGCCAGAAGTTGCCTGCCCGACTCGGTATTTGGCCGGGTAGGGGAATCCTCCGTGACCCGTCCGGTGATATCCCCATATACAGAGGTGCTGCCAATAAAGATTATACGCTGCAGGGAGGTGTTTTTTATTTTATCGTACAAATGGAGCATTTTTTCAATATAACTTTCTTTGGGAGCCGAGCGTAATTTTGGAGGAACGTTGATGATCAATAGGTCCAATTGCCCTAAAAAGTTTTCAATGTCGCCTATAATTCCATTCTCCTTGAGATCAATAACATAGGGCACTATGAGGGCTTCTTGCAATAGTTCCATTTTGGAATCGGAGGT
>CBFGWQ010000082.1:0-14946 GCA_965652575.1 uncultured Arenibacter sp.
GGTAAAATTCTGATGGCCACCGTAAAAGGGGACGTGCATGATATAGGTAAAAATATTGTGAGTGTGGTCTTGGCCTGTAACAACTACGAGATCGTAGATTTGGGGGTAATGGTGCCCCCGGAGAAGATTATCAATGCGGCCAAGGAGGAAAAAGTGGATATCATAGGGCTGAGCGGACTTATTACCCCATCCTTGGATGAAATGGTCTTTTTGGCCAAGGAAATGGAACGGCAAAATTTTACGGTTCCCCTGCTTATCGGAGGTGCCACCACCAGTAAGGCGCATACGGCCGTTAAAATAGATCCTCAGTACAAGAGTGCCGTGGTACACGTAAATGATGCTTCCAGGGCGGTTACAGTGGTGGGCGATCTGCTACAAAAGGAATCGTCCAATAAGTATAAGGAAAGTATTAAATTGGATTATGCCGATTTTAGACAAAAATTCCTGAACAGGGGGAAGCATAAGGAGTATTTGACCCTTGGGGAAGCCAGGAAAAATAAATATCGGTTGGATTGGTCAAAAGCCAAAATCATGAAACCTAAGAACTTGGGAATCCAAACGATAGAGGATTTTGACCTGAGGGAATTGGTGCCGTATATAGATTGGTCCCCCTTCTTTAGAAGCTGGGAACTACATGGCAAATACCCGGATATTTTGGAAGATGGGGTAGTGGGCAAACAGGCTATCGAGCTTTTTGAAGATGCCAAGGCCATGATGAAGAAGATTTTGGATGGTAAGCTGTTTAAGGCCAAGGCCGTTTTCGGATTGTTTCCTGCCAATGCGATTAATGATGATGATATAGCCCTTGCTCATAATGACGAAGAGTTTATATTTAGGACTTTGCGTCAACAGGCTAAAAAATATGTAGGCAAACCCAATTTTGCACTGTCCGATTTTATTGCCCCAAAAGAAAGTGGCCTGCAGGATTATATAGGTTGTTTCTGTGTGTCCACCGGCTTTGGCACGGATGAACTGGCAGATGGTTACCGTAAAAATCTGGACGACTATAACAGTATAATGGTCAAGGCGATAGCAGATCGTTTTGCAGAGGCCTTTGCAGAATATCTGCATAGGGAAGTAAGGATCAAGTATTGGGGTTATGCTGCAGATGAAAGGCTTGGCAATGAGGAGTTGATCAAGGAATCCTATGTTGGAATAAGGCCTGCGCCCGGTTATCCTGCCTGTCCCGACCATTTGGAAAAGTTGACCATTTGGGAGTTGTTAAAGGTAAAGGAAAAGATTGGGGTAGCATTGACGGACAGCTTGGCCATGTGGCCTGCTGCCAGTGTAAGCGGATATTATTTTGGCAACCCGGAAGCGCGGTATTTTGGGGTAGGAAAAATAAAGGAAGACCAGGTGGCCGACTTTGCAGCGAGAAAGGGGATGCCCTTGGAAGAGGCAACGAGATGGCTGGCCCCCAATATTGCCGATGATTAGCGACCTGGACCTGTAAGGTTTTTTGACCTGCAAGGTTTTTTTAACCTTGTAGGTCTAGATCAAAGAAGACCAGGTGGCCGACTTTGCTGTGTGGGAAGTTATATCTTTGGGAGAGGCATCAAGATGGTTGGCCCCCAACATTGTCGATGATTGGCAGTCTGCAAGGTTTTTTGACCTGCAAGGTTTTTTAAACCTTGTAGGTCTAGGTGGTATAATTTGTGACTTGTGCAGCAGGGATAGGAACGATATCTTTTTTATGACTTTGGAATAAAAAAATTAAGTGGATAGCCCGGCCACAAACCGACTTAAGGGTGAGTTTGTGGAAAAGGGATATGAGGAGTCTTGATTAAATGGAATAGCCTCAAACTAACTTAAAGGAGCGTTTGTGGGCTGCCATAATACAATAGAAAATAAGAATTGGGAATAGCGCTTGTGCAGGAAAATAAATAATAGATAATGATCCTTTTTTAAGGATAGGGGTAAAAAATTATGAAAGTAACGGAACACATTAAAAAAGCGGAAGGGAAGACATTGTTTTCTTTTGAGGTGATACCACCGGTCAAAGGAAGAAATATTCAGGAATTATACGATAATATAGACCCATTAATGGAGTTTAAGCCGCCCTTTATTGATGTAACTACTTCCAGGGAGGAGTACGTGTACATAGATAAGGGTGGGTTGTTGGATAAAAGATTGACCCGTATGAGACCCGGTACCGTAGGTATTTGCGCTTCCATACAACACAAATATGGTGTAGATACCGTTCCTCATGTGCTCTGTGGAGGTTTTACCAAGGAAGAAACCGAGTATATGTTGGTAGATTGCCACTATTTGGGTATCCAAAATGTGATGGCGCTTCGTGGGGATGCACGGAAAGAGGAACAGTATTTTAACCCTACCGAGGGCGGACATGCCTATGCATCGGAGTTGGTAAAACAGATCCACGCCTTAAATAATGGAAATTATTTACATGACAAGGTGGAGACGGTACACAGTGCCGATTTTTGTATCGGCGTTGCCGGCTATCCCGAAAAGCATATGGAAGCACCTTCCTTGATTACCGATTTAAAACGCTTACAGGAAAAGGTAGCGGCCGGGGCCGATTATGTGGTGACACAAATGTTTTTTGATAACCAGAAGTTCTTCGAATTTGTTGAAGCCGCCAAGAAAAAAGGAATCAACGTACCCATTATTCCGGGAATCAAGCCTATTGCCGTAAAACGGCACCTGCAATTATTGCCCCAGGTCTTTAAAATAGACCTGCCGCAGGATCTGATCGATGCCGTTGATGACTGTTCTACCAATGCGGATGTGCGCCAAGTGGGAATAGAGTGGGCCATTCAGCAATCCAAGGAACTTAAGGCGGCGGGCGTCCCCGTATTGCACTATTATTCCATGGGAAAATCGGACAATATAGGGGCCATTGCCAAAGAGCTGTTTTAAAAAAGCTCCCGCTGTGGTATTCCATGAATAATTTTCCAAGGTTGGGGGAAATGTAACCAGCATTATTGCGTTTTAGAAAATCTATTTTTAATTTTTCATTACATTTGCTCCCCATGAACCTAAGGCTATTTCTTATAGGCTGTCTGTCGACAGCTTTTTGTTTTTCACAAAATCGGCAAGAAACCAAGAGATACACTTTGGATGTCAGTCAATATTATGGTTCCATACTCCTGCACAATCCGGATATTTCACATTTGATCACCAATCATCCCGGGGGTATTATTTTGGGATACAACAGGAAGACTTTTGGGGATGAGGAATGGCAGCAACTGTACAATTATCCGGATACGGGATTTTCTTTCGTTTATCAGAATATGAACAACGGCACTTTGGGTGAGAATTTTGGACTTTATGCCCATTATAATTTTTATTTTTTAAATAGAAACCTTCAATTTAGGTTGGGACAGGGCATAGCCTATAACACCAATCCCTTTGATAAGAACAAAAATTTTAGGAACAATGCCTATGGTTCCCATTTCTTAAGTTCAACCTATTTGATGCTCAACTATCACAGGGAAAATATATTGAATGGCCTGGGGTTTAAGGCAGGGATTTCTTTAATACATTATTCCAACGCCAACGTTACCGCGCCCAATACCTCTACCAATACCATGGCCCTGAACGTGGGGTTGACCTATGATCTGGATGGTGGCCGGGAGAGGGAATATATTAGGACCGAAAAATTGAAGGTTGTTGAACCTATTAGACTTAATCTCGCCTTTAGGTCCGGAATCAACGAGAGTGATGTAGTGGATTCAGGGCAATATGCCTTTTATATTTTTTCGGCCTATGCGGATAAGCGTCTCACTAGAAGAAGTGCCCTGCAGTTGGGTACGGATGTGTACTTTTCCAAATTTTTAAAAGAACTTATACGCTATCAGTCGGTAGCCTTCCCAGAATATGGGGTGCAACCGGATGACGATTACAAACGTGTTGGGGTGTTTTTGGGGCATGAACTTTTTATTAATAAAATGTCGGTAATTGCACAATTGGGATATTACGTGTATTATCCTTTCGATTTTGAGGGAAAGGTCTATAATAGGATTGGCCTGAAACGATATTTTTCGGATAAGGTCTTTGGAGCCATAACTTTAAAATCGCATGGAGCAAAGGCGGAAGCTGTAGAGTTTGGAGTGGGAATTAGGTTATAAGGGCAATAATTTTGCCGATAGCAGGCTTAAAAGATTTATTAAAATGAATTATTCTTTTTATATGACCGGGTTTGGATTGAAGAAGGTTATACTAATGGCCAACTACGGTATAATTTTTGCCATAATATTCCTGTTCGTAAACTGCAATAGTGAAAATGCGCCCGATTGCTTTCAAAATGCCGGGGATATTGGTAGGGAAATTGTGGAAGTACCTAACTTTAAATCTATTACGGTTTATGAGAATGTGCAATTGATACTAAGACAGGGCAGTCCGTTAAAGGTAGAAGTGGAAACGGGGGAATATTTACGGAACGAAGTTGAGGTGGAGGTGGAGGATGATCGACTTTTATTGCGCGATACCAATAATTGTAATTTTACCCGGAAATATGGATTGACCAAGGTCTTTGTTACGGCTCCCGATATTACCGAAATCAGGAGCAGTACGGGACTCGATATCCTTAGTGACGGTGTATTGGCCTATCCCAGATTAACCCTGATTTCTGAAAGCTTTAACGACCCGGATGCCGGATACACCAGCGGGGAGTTCAATTTGGAATTGGACACCCAAAATTTGGCCATTGTTTCCAATGGAATTTCATTCTATAATTTAAGGGGCAGAACTGTTAATTTTAATATTATGTTTGCCGCAGGGGATTCCCGTTTGGAGGCGGAGGCGCTTATAGCTGATAATATTAGCTTTAACCATAGGGGATCCAATGATATGCGCATAAGTCCACAGGAATCGCTTAAAGGTACTTTGCGCGGTACGGGAGATGTGGTAAGTTTTAATAGGCCGGCCATTGTGGAAGTGGAGCAATTGTATAAGGGAGAACTTATTTTTATTGATTAGTACCCAACGTCTACGGCCGTAGTCTGATCTCTATTCCCGATAACATAAAAGAAGTTTACTATTTGGCCGATGAATCCTGTTATAAAATACCTAAAGAATTTGTTTGCATCCCAACAGGCCATTGATGGGGAGAAGGAATTATCGGGCAGGATCCGTGCCGATCAAATTCTGCAAAAGCTGATAGAGGACCAACAGGTTCCCGGCCTTGCCATTACCGTTCGTAAAGATAATGGAGTATATTTTGAAAAAGGCTATGGATTTTCGGATTTGGAACAGCAAACTACCATAGATCCCCAAAGTACGATCTTTAGGATCGCCAGTGTGTCCAAGCCCATAGCAGCGGCCGCTTTGGCAAAAATGGTGGAGGAGGGGCAATTGGATCTGGACACTTCCATTTATAAGTATGTTCCGTACTTTCCGAAAAAGGGGTTCGATATTACGCTGAGGCAATTGGCAGGGCATACGGCCGGAATCAGAGGTTATCATGGCGGGGAATATGGTCTTAATAAACCTTTGGGAATAAAAGAGTCGCTTGCCCTGTTCCAGGATGATGAGCTTCTTTTTGAACCGGGAAAGGGATTTCAGTATACCAGTTTTGACTGGGTATTGATTTCTCTGGCCATGCAGGAAGTAAGCGGAATACCCTTTGCAGGCTATGTCCGGGAAAAAGTATTAAAGCCTTATGGTTTAAAAAATACCTTCCCTGAGATTCCGGGGAATCTGCCCCCAAACTGCAGTTCTTTTTATTCCAAGGGCAGATTGGGGTTTAGGAAGGCCATTCCGGTGAACAATGCGTACAAGTTGGCGGGAGGGGGCTATTTGTCCACTTCCGCGGATATTGCTCGTTTTGGACAGCTCTATTTTGATTCAAAAATAGGGGAAGATCCCGTTAAGTCCCAATTTCTTACCTCCGGGATCATTAACGGTGCGCCAACCCACTACGGGCTTGGATGGCAGGTTGCCCGGGATAGGATGGGCAGGCGCTACTATGGCCATGTGGGCAATGGGGTAGGGGGTTATGCCGTATTCTATGTGTATCCGGAACAGGATATGGTTTTTTCCATTCTGATCAATTGTACCAATCCCGGGGTATTGGACACCTTGGAGGAGGTGATCGGGCTTTTTCTCGGGGAGGTTGGGGAGTAGCTGCTTTTGGTAGGGTCAGGTGAAAAGAACAAGATTTGGATGATTATAATAGGGTTTCCATGACATTAGGCTTATTTTTACATAAAAACCGCTCCTATGAAGAATGAATATACAATTCCAGCACAGGCCCGAATTGGCCACGTACATTTAAAGGTGGCGGATCTGGAACGGTCCTTGGATTTTTATTGTAATCTGTTGGGCTTTGAAGTGACCACCATGTACGGAAGTCAGGCCGCCTTTATTTCCGCGGGGGGATACCACCATCATATCGGCTTAAATACATGGTATAGCAAAGGGTCGCCTCCGGCGCCTACCAACAGTGTGGGCCTGTTCCATACGGCAATAGTCTATCCTACCAGAAAAGACCTGGCAACGATATATATGCGTTTGCTAAAGGTAGGGTATCCATTAACGGGAGCCAGTGACCATGGTGTTTCGGAAGCCATTTATTTGGATGACCCGGACAAAAACGGGGTGGAACTTTATTGGGATCGCCCCAAAAGTCTTTGGACCTATGAGCCGGATGGATCCTTGACAATGTTTACAAAGCCATTAGATATGGCGAATTTGTTACAGGAGTTGTAATCGGCTTAAATTACACTTCACTATCTTAGGTCTCTTGTAATTTTTTTTTATCTTCATATTTTAATAAATACTTCAGAATTGGTAAATACATGAAACATATAATTGCCTTTTTTGCCATTGCAGTGGTGTTATCGTCCTGCAAGACCAAAACCGATCCAAAACCCGAAGCTAAGGAAGAAGCTGTAGCCGAAACTGAAAACTGGATCTACCTATTTGATGGGGTAACTACCAATGGTTGGAGGGCCTACAACGGGGATGCCCTGCCCCCGGGCTGGGTCGTTAAGGACAGTGTATTGACATTTGATACCGAATTGGGGCTGGAGCAGGATTATACAGGGGGAAAGGATATCATCTATGGTTTGGAAGAGTTTGATAATTTTGAACTGTATGTGGAATGGAAATTGCCGGAAGGAGGCAATAGCGGGATTTTTTATCACCTAAAGGAAGGGATACCCAATGCCGGGCCGCCAAATATTTCTCCTGAATACCAGTTGATCGATGATGAAAATTATGCAAAAATCCATGATCTTACAGCCTACAACCTTAGCCTTGGACATACCGAAAATCCGTCGGAACTTCAACCCTTACAGCAAACCGCCTCGGATTATGCCATGCATGTGGCCGATCCCGGACAAAAAATATTGCATCCTGTTGGAGAGTGGAACTCGTCCAAAATAGTATTTACGCCGGAACAGGTAGAGCACTGGCTCAATGGGAAAAAAGTATTGTCATTTGTTCCCTGGTCCGAGGATTGGTACCAAAGAAAGAATTCCGGAAAATGGAAGGATGAGGAATATTATGGTAAGTTCAAGTCTGGATATATCGGCTTTCAGGATCATTCAAGTCCCATATGGTTCAGAAATATAAAAATCAGAAAATTATAGTATTTGATGCTTTCGGTTGGGTTAGATCGTTAAAAAAACAATAAATATAAACGGATGAAAAAAAGAGACTTTTTAAAAAGTACCGCTGCCTTGGGCTTAACCGCCCTTTTGCCTACCTCTGTTTGGGCATTGTCCAAAAACAGACGCTTAAGAACGGCCCATATAGGGGTCAGTAATATGGGAGGTAACGACCTGGCTTCCATATCCTCCCATGAACTTGTGGATGTCGTAGCACTTTGTGATGTGGATTCCAAGGCATTGGCAGAAGCAAAAAAATTACATCCCAACGCCGTAGTTTATAAGGATTATAGGGTAATGCTCAAAGAAATGAAGAACGACATTGATGCCGTAATAGTTTCGACCCCGGATCATACCCATGCTCCCGCTTCTATGATGGCCATGGATTTCGGTAAACCCGTATATTGCCAGAAACCCCTTACCCATCACGTGGTGGAAGCCAGGGCGATGCGAAAAAAGGCGAAAGAAAAAAACTTGGTGACCCAAATGGGGATTCAGGTACATTCTTTTTATGATTATAAATTGGCCACCCTGTTGATCCAATCCGGAATAATAGGGAAGGTAAGTACGGTTAGGGCATGGTCTCCCAAAAACTGGGGCTTTGATGGCCCGGAACCCAAAGGATCGGATCCGGTACCTGATAATTTGGATTGGAACCTGTGGTTGGGGACCTCCGCCGAAAGACCGTATAAGGAAGGGTATTACCATCCTGCCAATTGGAGAAAATTGTTGGACTACGGTTGTGGTACCCTGGGAGATATGGGGGTACATATTTTTGATACTCCTTACAATGCCCTTAAATTGGACGTGCCCATGACCATAAAGAATCAATGTAGAAAACCTACAGGATTTGGATTTCCCGAAAAGAATACGGTTACCTATACCTTTCCTGGAACCGAATATACGGCCGATACCCTAAAATGGATTTGGTACGATGGCAAAGGTGCCCCTGAGAAACATAAAGACCTGCGATTGCCCAACAATGACAAACTCCCCGGACAAGGGGCAATGTTTGTTGGCGAAAAAGGCAGACTTTTATTGCCGCATTTTATGGAATTGCCCAGACTTATTGTAGATGGTAAATATCAGGAACTGGATCTGTCCATAATCAAGGATCAGGACGCCATTGGAGAACCGGTTAGGGACTATGATTCCGAAGGCAATAAGCATTACCATCAGTTTGTGGATGCTTGTTTGGGCAAAGCCGAATGTAGTGCCCCCTTTGAATATTCGGCGAGACTCACCGAAACTATTTTGTTGGGGGTTATAGCCGGCCGCTTTCCCAACAAGACATTGCATTGGGATAATGCCACTGCAAGATTTTCGGAGCCCGAGGCCAATAAATTCCTCGACGCACCTTACAGGGATTTCTAAAATTCAATTACATATCTAAAATAGGGAGAGCCCAACGGCCATTATAATAGGAATGGCGTTGGGCTTTTCTTATTGATGAATTTATGTTCCTGATTTCCATAATATTTGGTTTGGCAACTATGATAAAACCAGAAGATTCTTATCTTTAGGTTATGCAAAACAAGCCCTATTCCTTCTCTATAAAAAATTGGTCGGACGATGATAAGCCCCGGGAGAAATTGGTGCAAAAAGGAACATCCGTTCTTTCCGATGCGGAACTGATAGCCATACTTATTCGTATAGGAAGTCGGAACGAAAGTGCCGTAGAGCTTTCGAAACGTATTTTGTCCTCTACAAATAACAATCTGAACGAATTGGGAAAATTGTCCATAACACAGCTGATGCAATTTAAGGGCATAGGGGAGGCCAAGGCCGTTTCTATTGCTGCTGCCCTGGAAATAGGGAGGAGACGTAGGGGGGAAGCGGCCCTAAAAATAACGAAAATCAGCAGCAGTAAGAACGTATTTGAACTTTTACAGCCCAAGATGGGAGAGCTGCCCCATGAGGAGTTTTGGATAGTTTTTCTTAATAATTCCAATACGGTGCTGCATGCCGGGCAACTTAGCAAGGGGGGGATTACAGGAACATTGGTAGACGTTCGCTTGGTGTTAAAGCAATCTTTGGAACTTGGTGCAGTAGGATTGATTTTGGCCCATAACCACCCTTCAGGCACTTTAAGGCCAAGTGAGGCCGATAAACAGATTACAAGAAAACTAAAAGTGGCGGCAGAGGCCTTGGATATAAAAGTTTTGGACCATATCATCATCACACAAAAAGAATACTTTAGTTTTGCGGACAAAGGTTTGCTTTTTTGAGTTAAGGGAGCTATAAGGTTTGAACATTAAACGGGCACCGCTTATAGCATACGGTCTAAAGCATACTGCTAAAAATAGAAAAATTATGTTGCTCATCTATACCCATAAAATTACACATCGCTTCAGTTATATTATGCGGCATATATTTACGACCATTTTGGGAATAGAGGTTACTTATACCACCAAGGTAGAGGATTTTATTAAACATACCGGACCAAAAATTACCTACACCAAACAACCCTTGCAGAACGAATTTTTTGTGCGGAGCAATGATCTTTTATTTGAACAGGGAATAAACGACATACAGATCTATATAGCGGATTGGCAGGGTACACCGTGTTTTTTTGCTACTGGGGACAGAAGTAATCTGCCCTACGATATTTTTTCCGCAAGTTTTTATATGTTGAGCAGGTACGAAGAGTATCTGCCACATGTTAAGGACATGCATGGTAGGTTTTCCCCCAAGGACAGTTTGGCTTTTCAACATGATTTTCTGGAAAAGCCATTGGTAGATATTTGGGCCCAAAAGCTATTGTCCGCACTTAAGGAAAAATTTAAGGATCTGAAGCACAGGCCAAAAAATTATACCTATACCTCCATCATTGATGTTTCCACTTCCCATTGTTTTGCCCATAGAGGTTTCGTCCGGGGTATGTCCGGATTTCTTTTCGATTTGGCTTCCCTAAAGATTCGGAGGGTTTTTGATCGGGTTTCGGTATGGCTCAGGTTAAAAAAGGACCCCTATGACAATTTTTTTGAGTTAATAGCATGGCATAGGGATAACAAGGTAAAGGGGATGTTCTTTTTTCAGTTCGCGGAGTATTCTACCTACGATAAGAATGTGTCGCCCAACAATAATAGGTTTAAGCACTTGATTAAATCCGTAGCGGACTATGATAAGGTATCCTTGTCCTGTTCCTATAGTTCCTTTAACGATATAGCCCTGCTCAAGGAGGAGAAAAAAAATCTTTCCAATGTAATCAATAGACCTGTTGCCAGTTCGCGTATGCGCTATAACAGAGTGGATATTCCGGAAACATATAGGAATTTGATCGAAGCAGGTTTTACGGACGACTATACTATGGGGTACACCCATGAAATTGGATTCAGGGCAGGGACCTGTACGCCTTTTTATTTTTATGATATTCCCTTGGAGGTCCAACAACCTATTAAGATACATCCTTTTGCCGTTCACGATTACGGTTTGTTGAAATACAGGAACAGGACGGAGGCTTTTTCCGCTGTGGAAAGACTTTATTTGGAAACAAAAAAGGTAAACGGAAAGTTCATAACCGTTTTTTCGAATGAATTGATTGGGGGCGAAAGTAAATTGAATTGGAAGAAGTTATATAGTAGTATCTTAAAAAGAGTGCATGTTTAAGAACGTAGTTACGGATGTTTTTTTTGATTTGGACCATACCCTGTGGGATTTTGAAAGGAATTCGGCCCTGACCTTTAAAAAAATTCTTTCGGAGAACTCGGTGAGTGTTGGACTAAACGATTTTTTAAAAGTATATGTCCCCATAAACTTTGAATTTTGGAAGTTGTATCGGGAAGGGAAAATAACCAAGAACGAATTGAGGTTTAAAAGATTGAAAATTACCTTTGATACGCTCGGGTATTCCATTTCCAATGAAACGGTCAATGTGCTATCCGATCAATATATAGCGCATTTACCTTCCTATAATCATCTTTTTCCAAACACAATAGAGGTTTTGGATTATTTGAAGCCCAATTATAAATTGCATATCATCACCAATGGCTTTCAGGAAATACAGCAAAGAAAATTACACGGTTCCAATATTTACAATTATTTTGGACACATCATCAATTCGGAAATGGCAGGGGTTAAAAAGCCAGACCCAATAATCTTTAGATTGGCACTTGATAGGGCCAAAGTGCTGCCCCAAAATTCCTTGATGATCGGTGACAGTCTGGAGGCAGATATTTTGGGAGCAAAGTCCGTAGGGCTGCACACCCTTCATTTCAACGCCAATAATGAACCAGTTCACGAATTTTGCGATATGATTCACGATTTAAGTGAAATAAAATCCTATTTATAGAGTTATATTTAAAGAGTAACACTATAATAGCAATAACATGGTATCATTGGTTGGTCAACGTTTAAATTACCCGTGGGTTTGGGCTTTACTTGGCACCGGTAGTTGTTCTTGGAAGGTTTGGTATGAAAAATAAAATTTTGCTTTCCGCCTTTATTCTGCTTGCCTTCTATTCCTGTATAGAAAGGCAAAATTTTGACCAATACGATGATTTGGAAATCATTCCTACAATAGAGGCGAGTATACTGTATATAGAATCCCCGGAAAGATTACTGAATGAAATACCCGGACAGGATTTTTATTCCCAAGATTTTAATTTTGACGGTTTTAGTGAAGATGCCTTCTCGGAGCGGGTTTTGGATGGCTTTGTATTTTATGAAATAGAGAATACGACCAGTAAGGAAATGGAAGCTACGGTGGAATTTTTGGATGAAGCCGGGAATACCCTGGATACCCAATATTTTCATGTAGATCCTGCCCCAGCGCCCCTTGAACAACGGCAGGTGGCTTATGGTACCGGTGCCGGGCGTAGCATAGAAATCATAAAAAATACTTCAAGTATAAAGGTCAGTGTTCGTAATCTAGGGGATAATAGTAGCGTATCCAACCTCCCTGACCCAAAAATTATTTTTAGGTCCAGTGGTAAATTTAGACTTCGTTTATAATGAAGCAGGGCAAACTGGTCTTATTATCATTTTTGTTGGGCTGTATCCTTTTAACTGCCCAGAACAAACAAATTCTGTACGATTTTACCGAGATTCCCCAGGCCTTAATGATCAATCCGGGAATGTCCATGGACTTTCAATGGTATGCCGGAATCCCCGTATTGTCCGGAATTTCATTTCAGGCCGGAAGCAATGGTATTACGGTAAACGATTTGTTTGCGGACGACGGAGTGGATTTTAACGTGAAGGTCAGGGAACGTGCCATATATGGGATGGATATCCGTGATGAACTTAGCGGTACCTACCAGGTGGAATTGTTGAACGGTGGATTTCGGGGCCGTAATCCGGATAATTTCTATTCTTTTGGGATTTACAATGAAGGCGATGCTATTGGCTATTGGTTTAAGGATTATGCCATCCTGGCCTTTGAGGGCAATGCCGATCAATTGGGAAGAAAATTTGATCTTGGACATTTAAAAACACGTGGGGAGATGCTCAATGTGTTTCATTTTGGGATAAACAAAAGAGTGGATGGGGCCCTTACCCTTGGCGGAAGGGTAAAAATATATTCCAGTGCCTTTAATTTTTCATCTACCAAAAACAAGGGCTATTTTGTAACCAATGAAGGACAGAACAATCTTTTGGCCAATACTATTGATGCCGACTTGGAATTAAGATCCTCCGGACTTAATGAAATAGAGGATGCGCTGGACAACGATAGTTCCCTTTTACCAGGAATTTTAACAAGAAGGCTATTTTTTGGGGGAGATCTGGGATTTGGAATAGACCTGGGATTTACTTATAAATTGAACAAGCAGACCGTTTTGACGGGGAGTTTGTTGGATCTGGGGTTCATATATAGTTCCACAGACGTTAAAAACTATACTATAAAAGGCAATGCCACCGTGGAAGGGGTAGAAGTTATTTTACCGGATGCATTTTCAAGTGCCAATGACGATTTTTGGCAAGAATTAGTGGATGAGGTAGATGCCTTGGTTCCCCATGGGACTAATAATAATGGCTATATTTATTTTAGGCCCACCAAGCTGTACGGTTCCATACGCTATAATTGGGGAGAGGCCTCCAATCCAAATATGGATTGTGACTGTAATTATATGGTGTCCAAAAGAAAGGATTACACCAAATACCCTAATGGTGTTGGCGGACAATTGTACATGATCAACAGGCCCAGAGGTCCGCAAGCTGCGCTTACCGCTTTTTATTTGCGAAGATTTGGAAGGGCCTTGGCACTAAAAACAACCTACACAGTGGATAAGTTTTCTTGGAGCAATATTGGCTTGGGACTCAATCTACAGGCCGGTCCGGTAAATATCTATGTAATGGCGGACAATCTCCTGGCCTACAATAACCTGGCGGATAGTCACTACTCTTCTTTTCAATTAGGATTAAATATTATATCTTGGGGCAAAAAATAAGTTTGCAGCGAATATTGGGAACTCAAGACGAGTTCTATATCTATAAATTTTCGCCAGCGCCTAGATTGCAAAAGGATGGTGGCGCCTTTTTTGTTGAATATGAAATCAAAGAACGCCAGGCGGCATTATCAACGCTAATAACGAAATTTTAAACAGATGAAAAACTTTTTTTTACCCTTTGTTTTAATGTGTGGCTTTTTGGGTATGTCACAGGCCCAATTGAACCAATATAAGTACATTATAGTTCCGACCAAATTTGAAACTTTTAAAAGTGAAAATCAGTATCAGACGAGTACTATGATTAAATATAATCTTGTTGAAAACGGATTTACCGCGGTTTATGACAATGACTTGCCCGCAGATCTGATGGCCAACAGATGTCTTGGGCTGCTTTTGAATCTTAAGGATGATTCATCCATGTTTACTACCAAGGTAACCCTTACCCTAAAGGATTGCCAATCCAGGGAGGTCTACACTACCGTGGAAGGTAGTAGCAAGGAGAAAGACTATAAAACGTCCTATTCGGAGGCCATAAAGGAATGTTTTGCATCCTTGTCCGGCCTAGGGTATAACTATGAGCCTATGGAGGCCAATGTGCCCCCTAGCGTGAGCTTTAAAAACGATGTTATAAAAGTGGAAGGGACTGCCCATGTAGCGTCAAATCAAAATACGCCCAATCCGGTAGTTCAACAAAAAGCTACTTTGGAAGAGCAGTCCTATAAAAGTATGGAACCGGTTCCGTCCAATATTACCAAGGCAGATAATAGACCCGATATGGCACTGCCAAATGTAGATTATAAGGCAGATGGTGCCGGGGTATTATATGCCCAGGCCATTGCAAACGGATTTCAATTGGTGGACAGTACACCTAAAATAGCATTGAAAATGTACGCTACCTCCCAGGCCAATTTCTTTATTGCCGAAGGGGATGCACACAGCGGTGTGGTATTGAAAAAAGGGGAAAAGTGGTACTTTGAATATTA
>CBFGWQ010000083.1:0-14925 GCA_965652575.1 uncultured Arenibacter sp.
TATACCGGGCCATGTAACTGCCGATGTTTTTTGTGATATTACATAGTTTGACGACCTCTATGAGTTCTATATCATATATGTCCAACATTTTATGTTTGGGGATTTCACTAGTTAAAGAGGGTAATATTGAATGATAAATCATGCATTAAATAAGTATAATCTATTTAATGAGTGACTTATCATGCACATGAGTATAAATTATTGTGATTTATTTTCTATATTTGAATGATAATTCATGCGTTAGATGTAAAATTAAATCATAATGAATGATAAATTATACACAGATTGGTATGCGAATAGTGATAAGGCATTAAGTGGGACTATAGGCTATTTCATAAAACACCATCGTACGGAGCAGCAATTAACTCAAAAAGAAGTGGCCGAAAAGGCCAATATAAGTCGGTCTACACTAAGTTTACTTGAGCGTGGGGAAACAGTCACTCTTTCCACCTTGTTACAGGTGTTAAGAGTGTTGAACTTGCTGCACATCATGGATGTGTTCAAGGTAAATAAAACAATAAGTCCAATACAATTGGCCAAGGCCGAGCAAGCGGAGAGGCAAAGGGTACGAAGTAGGAACAAACCGGATAATGAAAAGCGATCGGAATGGTAAAAACAGCTTTTGTAAATATATGGGGGGTAAGGGTAGGAGCTGTTGCCTGGGACGAAGAGCGGGAGCTTGGTTTTTTTGAATACGACAAAACCTTTACCAAGCATGAATGGGAGCTTTCCCCTCTCAAAATGCCAATAAATTCTGGTCAAAGAGTTTTTTCGTTTCCGGAGAATAGACCGGCAAGAAATAGTGTGTTCAATACTTTTAAGGGTTTACCTGGGCTGTTGGCAGATGTATTGCCCGATAAATATGGGAATCAACTTATGAATGTGTACTTGGCGCAATTAGGGCGTCCGGAAAATAGTATGAATCCCGTAGAGCAATTATGTTTTATAGGGACTCGGGGTATGGGTGCCTTGGAATTTGAACCTACAACCTTAAAACCGAAAGCCAATACCACCCGACTTGAAATTGATAATCTAGTGGAGGTGGCTCAAAAAATGCTTTATAATCGCGAAGCGTTTCAGGCCGATCTTAAAAAAGACGAAGAGCAGGCCGTAAAGCAACTTATTACAATTGGTACTTCTGCCGGAGGAGCTAGGCCAAAAGCAGTAATTGCCTATAATGACAGAACAAAGGAAGTGCGGTCCGGCCAATCTAAGGTTCCTAAGGATTTTGAACATTGGCTTATTAAATTGGATGGGGTGAGCGATGTGCAATTGGGGGATTCACATGGCTACGGCCGTGTAGAGATGGCCTATTACCTCATGGCAAGGGAAGCGGGCATTAATATGATGTCCTGTAAGCTTCTTGAGGAAAATGGAAGGGCACATTTTATGACCAAACGCTTCGATAGGGACAACAACACCAAACATCATGTGCAAACTTTTTGTGCGATAAAACATTATGATTTTAACGAGGTGGACAGCTTTAGCTACGAACAGTTATTTCAAACTATGCGTGAACTGAGGCTGCCCTATACGGATGCCGAAGAACTCTTCCGAAGAATGGTATTTAATGTCTTGGCCAGGAATTGTGATGATCATACAAAAAATTTCGCTTTCCTTTTAAAACAGGGAGGGGATTGGCAATTGGCTCCGGCCTACGATATATGTCATGCCTACCGTCCGGACAGCCAATGGGTAAGCCAACATGCCCTAAGCATTAATGGTAAAAGAAAAGACATTGATGCCAATGACTTTTTTAAGGTGGCTAAGGCCATGAACATTAAAAATTTTAAAAAGATAATGGGCCAGATAGATCAAGCAGTTTCAAAATGGGAATCCTTTGCAGATATAACAATGGTAGATGTTTCTAAAAAGGCGGCCATTAGAAATACTATAATCCGCTTAAGGGACATTTCTTAAAGTCAAATAAAGGAAAATCCATTGAAGCACCGGGAGAAAACAAAGTATGCGGTAAATCCATTTTATGGATATGTATTTTTTGAAGATGGAACTTACTTTCAAGTTTCCAAAGAGGAACAATGACAAAAAATGTTATTCCCAAAACTGTCGATTTTATTGGATTTAAAGCAACACCTCTAGTGATTTGCAACAATCTCGGGGTCCAGATTTTTAAGCTGGGCCCGAGCAATACCCAAATTCTGATGCCCACATAGATTTACTTATAACGTTGGTGGCAACACCTTTTTGTTTGAGGCAATTGGCAAAACTGTGCCACGCAACATAACTGCGCACATTTTTTGTGATATTACATAGTTTGGCTATTCCCTTGAACTCTCTATAGAAATACCCAATATTTTATTTTTACCACCGCTCTGAAAAATTGTTTGGGAAGGGAAAAGTCATGGTAGAACAACAGGGGTTAAGGTTTTGGAGTTTACAAATCGATCTCCGGATACAGTTCAATTTTGTCTGACCCTTATTTTAAATAGTGTTCAACAAATTTTTTTTTGTACACCCTTCCTATGGGCAACCTCATGTCCTTTATATAGACCGTACTGCCCGATATTCTTTTAAAATGAAGCACATTGATGATGTATGATTTGTGTATTTGACAAAAAGTGCTCGTATCCAGCTCTTCCAACCATTCCCTTAGGGATTGCTTGCTCAGATAGGACCGGTCTTCGGTATACACCTCGGTATAATCTGCATCCGATTTTATAAAGACTATATCAGTGTTGGGCAATTGGATAAAATTATGCCCCGATTTTATAATGACGTTTTCGGACAAGGGCTCCTTTTCTATCTTTGTCATGGACTCGAACTTGGAAATTGCTTGGGAAAAGCGTTCGTAAGTAAAGGGCTTTAATAAATAATCCACTACATTGAACTGGTAACTTTCCAGGGCATACTCGGGAAAGGCCGTGGTCAAAATTACTTTTGGATGGTTGGGATTGGAGCGCAAAAAATCCAAGCCGGACATTTTGGGCAGGTGGATGTCAAGAAAAATGAGGTCTACCGATTGTGTCCTCAAAAAATCCATTGCCCTGACGGCATCGGTAAAAGTGGCCTTCAGGATCAAATCCCTTGACTGCGAAATGTATTTATGGAGCATTCGTTGGGCCAAAGGTTGGTCTTCAATTATAATACATGTTAACATTATACTTTCCTTTTTAATTGCATGGACAAATTGACCTCATATTCGTTCCCGGTATGTGAAATTTTTAGTTCGTGGGCATTATCGTACAACAGTTTCAACCGCTTTCTAACATTGGACAAACCTATGCCCTTATCCAAATTGCCCATATTGGAAGTTGGCAAATAACTGTTTTTACAATAAAATTTCAGAAAACCTTTGGCACTGACCGCTATACTTATTTTAATTTCAATGTCTTCGGATTGACTGGCGGTACTATGCTTAAATGCATTTTCAACAAACACGATCAAAATGAGCGGGGCTATCACAAAATTGTCGGGCATTCCTTCAACGGTAAACGCTATGTTGCCCCTGTCGCCAATTTGCAGCTTGTTCAAAGCGGAATAGTGCCTTAGGTTGGAAATCTCTTTCTCCAAAGAAGTGTACTGTTCTTTACAATCATAGAGCATATACCGCAGGACCGATGAAAGTTCTATAATGATGCTTGGCGTCTCCGGCGAATTGTCTATGGCATGAACGTAAAGATTGTTTAGATTGTTGAACAGAAAATGGGGGTTTATCTGCGATTTTAAAAATTGCAGTTCACTCTCTTTGACCAAGTTTTTTAAACTCTCTATTTCTTTTTGCTTTCTATGGTAATCCCAGGCAAACTTTAGTCCCACAAAAGCGATGATCAAGGGCAACGTTTCCAAAAGCGTGAACAAGACACCCGGAAAATAGGTACCACGGGTATCGGGAAAATAAATCTGTTCCAAAAAGAGTTCATCGATGACTATGATAACTACGATCAACAAAATAATACTCAGGGCAAACCACAGGACCTTGCCTTGGGAATAGAGTTTGGGTACCAGAACATAGTTGATGAGCATTGCGGCCATGAAATAATTGGCAAAGAAGGCCACTTTATAACCTTCAACCTTAAAGGAATAGTCCTGACTGTATAAATAGAACAGGAACAAAATAAAGGTTACCCCCATTTGATAGAGTAGTTCTTTGACTGTTCTAGGTGTGATCAAATCTCTTAAGGACATATATTATAAAGGCCTAATAAATAAAAAGTAATTCTATCCCAATCACTTTAGGGGCAATGATTCTTATGGTTCAATTTTAATGGTCGTTCATTGGACGTAAAATGTCGTTCACAGATTATCACTTTTACAATTGAATAACAATATAGACTTTTACCCCGTTATTTAAATTTAGTCTAAATTAAATGAAACTTTGTCAAACCACCGCATTCCTATCGCTATTTTTTTTCAGTATGCAATTGTGCCTGGCGCAGTATTCCATATACGGAACGGTAAAAGGCGGGCAGGGGGAAACGATCCCGGGAGTAAATGTAATTATAAAAGGGACTACTACCGGAACATATACCGACCTTGATGGAAAATTCAGGTTAAAAATATCGGGAGGCATAAAAACTTTGGTGTTTTCCGGAATGGGTTTGGAACGTAAAGAATTTGAGGTGGCTCCCTCTATGGCATCAAAACCATTGAACATTACGCTGCCTTATTCCTTAACAGAGCTGAGCGATGTACAAGTGGTGGCGGAATCCAAAGCTACCAAGATAGAAATGAAAGGCTTTAACGTGGCCGCCATTGAAACCGCACAGATCAAGGCCCAAAGTTTGGAGATAAACAATGTTTTGGGAAGGGCCCCGGGCGTCAGGGTGAGAAAAACAGGGGGTATAGGTTCTGATTTTGAATATACGCTCAACGGATTGTCGGGCAATGCCATTCGGTTCTTTATTGACGGGATCCCCATGGATTATTACGGTTCATCCTATTCCATAAACAACCTGCCCATTGCCCTCATAGATCGTATTGATGTTTACAAAGGGGTGGTGCCGGTGGAACTGGGATCGGATGCTTTAGGGGGTGCCATAAATCTCATTACCGATCAAAATATTGACAATTTCATGGCAGCATCCTATTCCTACGGCTCGTTCAACACCCATCAGACCGCGCTGCACGGACAATGGCGCAATAAGTCAGGCTTTACGACCAAGCTGTCCACATTTTACACCTATTCGGACAACGACTATAAGGTATGGGGCAGAAATGTGTACTATGGCGAGGAGGGCACCGGGAGGATCATTGAATTTACCAAGGACAACCCTGCGGAACGTTTTAACGATGATTTTAAAACCGTAAGCGCAAAGGCGGATATTGGTTTTACCAAAAAAAGGTGGGCAGATCAGTTCTTTGTCAGTTTTTTGGTATCAGATCAAAAAAAGGGAGTGCAAACGGGACAGACCATGGGCCATGTATATGGTGAAATGCGGAACAATGAAAGGGTGGTCATGCCCAGTATTACCTATCAAAAAAAGGATTTGATCACGGAAGGGCTTAACGTTAGCGTGTTTGCAGGGTATTCCCATATTAAAGGAGTAACAGTGGATACGACCACGGCCAGATATGATTGGAGGGGGGAACAGATCGGGACCAACCCCTCCGGCGGCGAAAGGGGCCGTGGCGGAAGCAAGTCCATCTATACCTTAAAGGACAAGTCTTTTGTCTCAAGATTGAATGCTACCTATCAATTGCCCATGGATTTTAAACTGGGATTCAATTTTCTGTACTCCGATACCGAACGAACCGGGGACGACCCGTTTGCCGAAGATTATGAAATTCCATTCCTATTGCCACAAAACATCGCATCCCATGTAGCGGGACTATCATTGGAGACCGTAAAGTTCAACGAAAAGCTCCATGCCAATATCTTTCTGAAAAATTACGGTTTTACCTCTTCCATCAACGAATTGGTGTACACCACCGAATATGAAACAATTGTTACCAAAAATGACGTTTCCAATTGGGGTGGCGGGTTTGCTGCTTCCTATAAAATAGTTCCCAAGTTGTTGCTAAAATCATCCGCTGAACAGGCCACAAGAATGCCAAGCGCCACGGAGGCCCTTGGTGACGGGGTTACCTTGGAAAGCAATCCGGCCATAAAGCCGGAACAGAGTTTCAATGCCAATGTAGGTACCGTGCTGGGCCGATTTGAGATTGGATCCCGCCATGGCGTAAAAATAGCGTTGAATGGTTTTTACAGGAAAGTGACCGATCAGTTGCAGCTAAATGTTTCCGGGGGCCAGGAAACCGGTCAGTTCATCAACATCAGGGAGGTGGCCGGCACCGGTGCCGAGATGGAGATCATATACGATTTTGACCAAAAACTAAAGCTCAATTTAAATGGGACCTATCTGGATTTTAGGAACAACCAGAGAGTGGATGAAAATGGCAGGGAGAATATTTTATACGGGGACCGGTTGAGGAACCAACCCTATTTTATGGCCAACGCCGGCCTGGAATACAATGTATTGGATTTCATCCAAAAAGAGTCTAGATTTTTTACATACCTCCAATCAAGTTACGTCCATGAGTTTTTTCTTCGTTGGCCCAGCCTGGGCAATGAAGACACCAAAGATACCATTCCGACACAGTTGGTGTTCGATGCGGGTGTCGGGTACACTTTTCCTTCACAAAAACTCACCCTGGCCGTAGATGTTTCCAATATGCTGAATGAACAGGTGTACGACAATTTTTTGCTCCAAAAGCCCGGAAGGGCCATTTTCTTTAAGATCAATTATCAAATAACGCAATAAAAACAAGTCTAATACAAATCGATTATTAAATAACCCTATGATTATGAAAACAAATAAATTTTTGAAAATTACCCTTAGCTGCTGCCTGTTGGCAACAACTATTGTCTTTGTTGGCTGTAAGGATGATGATGGCTGTACGGAATCTACCTGGTATGCCGATACCGATAATGATGGACTGGGGAATCCTGCCTCATCTATCAGTGCTTGCGAACAACCCGATGGTTACGTTTCCAATAGTGATGATACGGACGATACCGTGGCCTTTTGCGAAACTTCAACTTGGTACGAGGATGCCGATGGGGATGGTATGGGAAATGCTGAGGTAAGCCAAGAGGCCTGTGACCAACCAGACGGTTATGTGGCCAACGCAGATGATGAATTTGATGTTGCCAACACCCGATATACCGTGTCGGCAGAAGTGGATGGCGAATCCTATTTTATTACTGTGGATGAGTTGATGTCCGGATCAATATCCATTGTAGGCAATGGATCTGAGGGATTTGCAGGAATATCGGCCAGTACCGGGGGCTATATTTACATCATCAACAACACGGAAGGTCTGTTGGATAAATTTGCACTAACAGCGGATGGCCCGGTCAAGGAGGGCTCCATTTCCCTTGCAGCCCTTACTCCCGGAGCTTTCTTCCGTTACATCCAATTGGATGGCCAAGGTAATATCCTATTGTTGTCCAATCCAGCAGATAACCAAGTGCCCTACGCCATAGTGGATATAGGGACCTTTGCCGCTACCAGTTCAGGCTTTTTGACCTTCCCTACCATAAATGGCAAAGTCAATTTATGGAGCAATGCAGTAGTGAAGGACGGGGAAATTTATTTCGGCTCCCTTTATGGCGATGCCAATTGGACCCAACTCACCGATTCCTTGGTCACCGTGAAATTTGATTACCCTTCAATGACCAATCCTGTGGAACTGATTTCCACCGCCTCGGCAGGGATGACCGCCGGATACCGTTCAAATGGGTCCTTTGTGACCGAAAATGGAGATATCTACCAATTTAATCTAACCAGCGAACTGTGGTATGAACATGATGAAGTGGCCGATAAGCCTTCCGTATTTGTACGGATCAAAGATGGGGATTATGACGATTATGTATTGGATGTTTCTGCCGAGTTTGACGAGCCGATCACCGTCTGGAATGCCTGGTATGCCGGCAATGGCATAGCCTACGCCAATGTGGTACGGGTGGCGGATACCCCTGTCTGGGGCGACCTTCTCCAAAATACAGGTACTTTGGTGGAGATTAACCTGGAAACCAAAACGGTAACAGAACTTAATTTGCCTAAAGCGACATTTAGGGACATCTTTACCTTGGGCTTGATAGAAGATGGCAAGTTCTATATTCCAGTGAGCATTACCGGAGGGGAGGCCAACATTTATGAAATTACCATTGGTGGTGGCGCAGATGGATTCACCAAAGGAGCCTCCTTGGATGGCAGCAACGTGTTTATAAACGGGTTGTTCAGCAATTTTTAGATCATTGGCATAAAGAACTGATGCATTGGCCTTGTTTTGCACGGGGCCAATGTTTTTGGTTCCGATCAATGCATATTCCATCCAACAATAATTGGGGGAGGGTCAACAAAGCTGACCTCTGAATATTTCAACTGGAATACATCAATTAATTTTAAAATATCACTTACATGAAAACACGGGAAACCTTTATATTGTTTTTGGTACTTTTGGCCACAAATCTAGGTGTGGCCCAATCAGAAAATGTATTTCTGAACACATCCTATTGGGAGACAGGCCCCTCGGTCAATGAAATTAAACAAAAGATCGCCGAAGGCAACGACCCCACGGAACTTACGTCCTATGCTTTTGATGCGGTGGTCTACTCCCTACTGGGAAATGCGCCCAATGAAAGCGTAGAGTACCTGCTTACTTTGGAGGGGAACGAAGTGGACAAAGCCACACATGATAGACGCAATTATTTAATGTGGGCCGCATATACCGGTAATCTGGAACTTGTGGAGCTATTGCTAGAAAGGGGGTCCGATACCAAGATCATTGATGACCATGGGTACTCATTGATCACTTTTACGGCCGCTGGAGGCCAAAAAGACCCTAAACTCTATGATCTGATCCTGGCCAATGGCGCAAAAATTGATGAAACCGACCATGAAGGGGCCAATATTCTGCATTTATTGGCCGCGAACATCGATGATCTTTCAGAACTGGATTATTTTATTGAAAAAGGGCTGGATATTAAGAGCAGGGATGCATTGGGGAATACCATGTTCAACTACGCGGCAACAAAGGGCAACATTAAGATCATGGATCAATTGATCGCCAAGGGATTGGATTATAAAACCCCTAACAAAGAAGGCGGAAATGCCATGATATATGCCAGCTACGGTGCCCGCGGTCATACAAACCCCCTTGAAGTGTATCAATATTTGGACAAATTGGGGATAAAGGCCAATGTGGTCACCAATAGTGGAACAACACCCCTTCATAACGTGGTGTATGGAACAAAGGACACGGCCATAATCGATTATTTTTTGGAAAAGGGAGTGGACGTCAACCAAAAGGACGGGAATGGAAATACCGCTTTCCTGAATGCCGTGAATTGGGACAATCTTGAATTGGCAACCTATCTCCTTCCCAAAGTAGATGATATAGACCATAAGAACAAGAACGGGCATTCTGCCCTCACTTATGCCATTATCAACAAACAGCCCGGTCTTTTTGATGATTTACTTTCAAAAGGTGCCGATGTTACGATTATTGACAAGGATGGAAACAGTTTGGCCCATTACGCCTTTTCGGGCTATGACCCCAAAAAGTCGGAACATTTCGTGAAAACCTTGAAAGTAAATGGGGTCGATTTGGCCCGGGCCCAAGCCAAGGGCAATACCATTTACCATTTGGCAGTGGATGAATCCTCCGTTCCGCTATTGGAGAAGGCCAAAGAATTGAATGTGGACATCAATCAAAAAAATGGGGATGGACTTACCCCATTGCATCTTGCAGCCATGAAGTCGGGGGACGGAACCATATTAAAATGGTTGCTCACCAATGGTGCGGACAAAACCATTTTGACCGATTTTGACGAATCGGCCTATGATCTGGCCTCTGAAAATGAATTGCTGTCCCGAAAAGGGGTCGAACTACAATTTTTAAAGCATTAATTATGAGGAAAAAACTGGTCAAGGTTATTTTTATGGGGTTGGCGCTCATTGGGGTACTTTCATTTACGAAGCCGTTCCAATTCAATGCCACTTCCAAGGTAAAGTGCATGGTACAGCTTACCAATTATTCCGGCGAAGGAGCTTATATTGTAGTTTCTGTTCTGGACGCGGATGGCAACTATTTGAAGACCCTCCGGATACTTGGGGACGATTATGAATGGTATCCGGACCTGACCTCCTGGTGGAAGTATTTTGAATCCATAAATAAACCGAACATCGATGCCATCACCGGGGCTACCATAGCGGGTGGCGAACGTTCCCTGTTTGTCCTTGAAATTGAGGAACCATTGATCGATACGGGAAATATACTAAGGTTCGAGACCTCGGTGGAAGACCAAAAATACCATGTAAACGATCTTGAGATTCCCCTGACCTCGGAAAATACCAAGGGAAGCTTCAATGGTACAGGTTATATCCGTTATGTGCGTATGATTCCAAATTAAGAATGGGTGTATGGTCGTAAATTTATGGAGATACGGTCATATTGTTTCGGTTGTATCTTCTTGTTTGTATTCTTGGATGCTTTCATTGGTATTGTTTTGTCAGTGGAACCCAATGACAACGATCTGCGACCTTATAAGGCCCTCTTTTTACGATGGAATATAACGGCCATTAAGTTTATTTAAAATGAATCTAAATAAAAATTTATTACTTATATTTGCCTAAAACTAGATTTTTCTTCCTTAGAAAAACAATTGCAAGGCCATAGAAAAAAATAAAACATATCATTTAAAAAATAATCTTGATCTTGAAAGTTTATATAGAAACTTTTGGAAGGGGTTGTATACTATTTGTTATAATAAAACGAATGACCGTGAGGCATCCGAGGAAATGGTACAGGATATTTTTATCTCGGTTTGGAAACGTAGAAATGAACTAAAAATCACCTCTTCCATGGAGCATTATTTAGTTAAATCGGCAAAGTTAAAGGTCATCGATTATTATAGGAAGCAATACACACATAAGCAAAGTAACACCACGGAATGTAATTTATGTGAGCATCCGGAATTTGATGGGAAATACCTACAGCACAATGAAGCCCTGTTCCAATTTCTTGAACAGGATATTCAACTTATTGTAAATCAATTGCCCTGTCAGTGCCAAAAGGTATATCGCCTGAGTAGGGAAGAACAAATGAGTACTATCGAAATTGCCAATAGTATGGAGTTATCTCCAAAAACAGTAAAAAACCACCTTACAAAAGCACTGGGTCTGATCAGGAAGAATATGGTCAACGATTTATCAAAATAATTACCTCCCAATTAGGACTCCCTGCCGTTTTTATCGACTATACTATTGAACAAGGTATCGATTTAAATGAAAGTAACTCCGGAATTATTAAAAAAATATACTGATGGGCAGTGTTCCGAAAAGGAAAGGAATATTGTTGAACAATGGTTAAATACCATGGATGGGGAGGAAGAAATACCCACGCCTATTTTTTTGGAGGAAAAATTATGGGAGAACATCAAAAGAGCTACGACCAATACCCCCGGTGTAAAAGAAAGTAAACCTAAAAAAAGAGCTACTTGGCTTATGGCGGCCAGTATTGTTCTGTTAATAGGCTTAGGTGCATTCCAATTATTGTCAAGACCTAGCAGCACCGTAACCTACCAAACATTGGCGGGAGAAATGCAGGCCATAACCTTAAGCGATGGCACCCTAATTCGTTTAAATGCCAATTCCCTGTTAAAGGCCCCGAAGGTATTTAAGAATAATTCGCGGTTGGTATCACTGGTTGGCGAAGCTTACTTTGAAGTGGCAAAAGATAGCCTTCACCCTTTTATAATAGAGACCGAAAAGACAAAGACCACGGTTTTGGGAACAAAGTTCAATTTGTCCGCCTATCCCAATGAAAATACATCCTTGACCCTAAAGGAAGGAAGTGTCTCCTTTAAGGACAAGAATAATTTGGCCAATGGGCTTATTTTGTCGCCAAATGAACATTGCGTATTAAATAACGGTATTCTTCAAAAGGAAATGGTCTTTCCCGAGCATTATATAGGTTGGACAAAAAACATCCTATACTTTAACAATGAGACCCTTGAGGCCATAGCAACTAGGATAGGGCGTGCATATGGGGTTGAATTCGATATCCGGGATCCACTCCTTAAAAATCAAACATATAGGGGCGTGTACCATAACCCTGACCTTGAATCCCTTTTGGACGATCTGAGTTTTGTATTAAAGTTTAAATACGATATCAAAGGAAAACAAATTATAATTTATTAACCTTAAAATGTAGTTTAAAAATGAAGTAAACAAAACATATCCTATATAACAAAAAACCAGTATGCCGTCTCCAAACCACATACTGGATGAATGTCATTCAATGCAAAAATCAAATTAACATTTTTTACAAAAATATGAAATATTACATAACCAATACATGCTATTCCCGTGTATTAAGATCAAGTCTTTTCCTTTTATTCTGTTTTAAATTACAATATGCTGCTGCCCAAACCTCCCTATTGGATCGGGAAGTAACCCTTAACTTTAAGAACGAAACGCTGGCCAATGTCCTGCTAAAAATAGAAGAGCATATTGGTTGTACATTTTCGTATGCACCTACATCATTTAAAGTGGACAGGCGCATTAATAAGAATTACACCATGGAACCCCTACGGGAAGTACTTAATGAACTTTTTGTAGCCAATCAAATATATTATCGTATACGCGGTAATACAATACATATCCAAAACCATTCGGAAAAAGGTAAGGTCTCCGGTAGGATAACTACCATTGATGGTAGTCCGGCCCCATTCGTATCGGTGTTGTTACAAGGCACTAATTTTGGTGCTTCTGCCGATGAAAACGGTTTTTTTGGTTTTTATGCCCCTGAAGGGGAATATACTATTTTAACCAGTTCCATCGGTCTAAAAAAGCAAAGGCAACTTTTAAGTATTGAAGCCAACAAAGAAGTTCGTATCAACTTTATACTGAGCGAAACCACAGAAGCTTTACAGGAAGTAGTGGTCAGTGGTAATCGAAAACAATACAAGATCGATAAAGTATCCAACACACTTCGCATACAGACCCCTATTTTGGAAACACCTCAAAGTATTGTTGCCATAGATAGTAAGATCATGGAAGATCAACAGGTTTATGTCATTACCGATGTGGCCAGAAACGTAAGTGGGGTAACTACCTTATTTCCCTATGTAGGGGTGTATACCGATTTTAGCATTCGGGGAAGCAGGTCAGGAAATCGTTTACGAAATGGCATGAGTCCCGGTTCCACTACCCTGCAAGAGGACATGAGCTATGTAGAGAGCGTAGAGTTCATTAAAGGTCCTGCCGGGTTTATGTTGGCACAAGGTGAACCTGGGGGAATGTACAATGTGGTGACGAAAAAGCCATTGGGGAAAACACATGCCGGGATAACTTTTACCACAGGCAGCTATGGTCTCTTTAGAAGTGCCATAGATGTTGGAAGCACTTTAGGGGAGGAAAAAAAACTAAGCTACCGATTGAATATCATGGGACAGAAATCCGGAAGTCACTGGGACTATGGAATAAATGACCGCTTTTCGATCGCCCCTGTGATTCGTTATGATTTTGACGAAAAAACTACCCTAACCTTGGAGTATAATTATGACCACGCCGTTGTGAATGGCTCCTTTAACAATTTGCCAACGAAAAATGGGGAATTCCTAAGAAGAAGCTTTATGCTGGAAGATCCTTTACAGGATCCGTACACTTTTAATTCAAATTTTGGATTTGCCAATTTAAAACATCAATTATCCGATAATTGGATGCTGACTACCCAAATAGGGGCTTCTTTCTACAACAGGGAGGGTACGGTAATGTTTGCCACACATACTCCCGGAATTGATGATAACGGCATGCTGGACAGAAATTATCGTTATCAGGCCGGGCTGGATAAATCAATTACCGGCCAGGTCTTTTTAAACGGGGATGTTGCTACCGGCCAGGTCAGGCACAAATTGCTGCTCGGTTTTGACGGAGGCGATGTCTCCACGAAAATTAAGTACGGTCAGGCAAGCAATGTGTTGCCCATTGATACGAATAATCCGGTATATGGCCTCTCTGTTGGCATAGATACCTTGTTGAACGAACAGGCCTTTTTGTATTATAATCCCACAAGGACCAAGTGGCAAGGGATTACTGTGCAAGACGATATAAAATTTACCGAATGGCTGCAATTGACCCTGGGGGGCAGGTATACACATTTTGAAAATGGGCGAACAGCGGGAGTGTTAAAAGACAATGCCTTTACCCCTAGAGCGGGGGTATTGTTACAACCGATCAAAAATACTTCGGTATATTTTCTGTACGACCAGTCCTTTATAGCCCAAACCGGTACGGATGTTAACAATAACAGGTTTGAACCCTTAAGAGGAAACAATATTGAATTTGGGGCCAAAAGGGAATGGTTTAACAAAAGGTTGTTTACCCAACTAGCGGTATTTAATATTACTAAAAACAATGCACTTACAGGGGACCCTGACAATCCTACCTTCCAGGTACAACGTGGCCAAATAAAAAGCAAAGGTGTGGAACTGGATATTCTGGGGTCAATAAATGAAAATCTGGATATCGTTGCCAATTATGCATACATAGATGCGAAAATCACTAAGGATACGGATGCCAATATAGTTGGTACCCGTGAACAGGGTGCCTTGCACACAATAAATTTGTGGACCAAATATCAGTTCACCTCTGGAATGTTCAATGGATTTGGAATGGGTCTTGGGGGGTCTTATCACAAGGATCGCTATGTGTACACCCAAAAAGTTAATGTCACCGACCCACAAGGCCTACTGGATGATTTAAAAAGTCTGAATGCAGCCCTTTATTATAAAGTAAGGAATCTAAGTTTTGCTTTAAATATCGACAATATTACGGATGAGTTCAATTATATAGGTACAGTACGTCACAACTCTGGCGTTAGCGGTACGGATACCGAAATTGGTTACATTACCATGCCCGGTGCCAACTGGAGGTTGTCCGTCAATTATAAATTTTA
>CBFGWQ010000084.1:0-14808 GCA_965652575.1 uncultured Arenibacter sp.
ACAAAATCGCAGGGGTCATTTTTATCCGTACCGTCCTCAATTTCCTTGTCATTCGTAACTCCATCCCCATCGGAATCTATTGGCGGAACCAATGATATATCATCTTCCAATACCAAGAAAAAAGGATTAATCTGGTTGGCTGTACTTGAAGTAAATACTGAGGTGTCATCCAAGACTCTCATGGACAAATCAAGATTACCAATAGAAAAAAGATCCCAAAATCTCTTTGAAATTTTCTCTTTTATATTTGATGTCCCAATAACATGGGTTTTATCCAATATGCTTTCCCCATGAATTGATCTAAAATTATAAACGGAAGTATTCCCAAAGGAGGACGTACTTCCAAAAACATAGATGATAGTTATAAGCGAAATATAATGAACCATAATGCTCCTATATTTCACAAAAGTAATTTTCTCCATAAATGATAGTTTTATATCAACTAATCACCATGGCATAATAGTCAAAAACAATGTAAGAAGTTGGGGCCAACTCCAAAATTATAGGTGCAAGATATATCTAAAAAATCAATACTCATAAGGTTTTCAAACCATAAGTTATATAAAATCTGCCAATAACCGTATTACTCGACAAAGTGTTGATTAATCATAAAAATAGCCGTGCACATACGCTGTTCATCAAGTAAAAATCGTCCGTTAAATAACACTATATTGTAAGCTTTTTCCTAAAAAATAAATTAAGGGCCTATCATTGTATAATTAATGATGACTTTTATTATCAGACCGGTCTGCCCCATAACTGGAGAATAGGTTTGCATAAACTATAGATCTTTCAAAATCAAGGAAAATAATTATTCCCTAAAATCTAGTGTCGTGTCAATGCTATTGTGCCGTTTAAGTCGCCGTTATTTTTTATCCGGCCAAGGCAAAAAAATGTTGCATAGCCGTAGCTACGGAACTGTTTTTTTAACGCAGTCCGGGTGAAAAGGAACAAGACTTGGGGTGGTTAAAGTAGGGTTGACAGGACACTATTATATCCAACAATCAATATTTCTTTACTGTATTTAAATCTATTTGCTGGTTGAAAAAAATTAATTTGACTTATTTTTGCCGAAATCAAATAATCAATGGGTTTTAGGGAACAAATTGAAAGAAGAAGGACTTTCGGAATAATATCACATCCCGATGCGGGAAAAACAACACTTACGGAAAAATTATTGCTTTTTGGAGGTGCCATTCAGGAAGCGGGAGCCGTGAAAAACAATAAGATAAAGAAAACGGCTACCAGTGATTTTATGGAAATTGAAAAACAAAGGGGTATTTCGGTAGCCACCTCTGTTCTTGCCTTTCTGTACAAGGACAAAAAAATAAATATCCTGGATACCCCTGGTCACAAGGATTTTGCCGAAGATACCTTTAGAACCCTAACCGCTGTTGACAGTGTAATTGTTGTAGTCGATGTTGCCAAAGGTGTGGAGGAACAGACCGAGAAATTGGTAGAAGTATGTAGAATGCGCAACATCCCAATGATCGTATTCATCAACAAATTGGACCGGGAAGGAAAAGATGCCTTCGATCTATTGGATGAAGTAGAACAGAAATTGGGCCTTTCCGTAACCCCTTTAAGTTTCCCCATTGGTATGGGTTATGATTTTAAGGGAATCTATAATATTTACGAAAAAAACATTAACCTTTTTAGTGGGGACAGCAAAAAGAATATTGAGGATACTATAGCCTTCGACGATATAAACAACCCACAGCTTGAAAAAATCATCGGTGCCAAGGCAGCGACCGAACTCAGGGACAATTTAGAATTGGTCAATGGTGTATACCCTCCGTTTAACAAGGAAAATTACCTCAAAGGAACACAGCAACCCGTATTCTTTGGCTCTGCCCTGAACAATTTTGGGGTAAGGGAACTGTTGGACTGTTTTATAGATATTGCTCCGTCACCACGGGCAAAAATGGCAGAAGAGCGCTTGGTCCAGGCCTATGAAAAGGAATTAACGGGCTTTGTATTTAAAATACACGCCAATATGGATCCCAAACATCGGGACCGTCTTGCATTCATAAAAATAGTTTCCGGTACTTTTGAACGGAACAAACCCTATTTACACGTTCGCCAAAACAAAAATTTAAAATTCTCCAGCCCCAATGCTTTTTTCGCCGAGAAAAAAGAAATTGTGGATATTTCCTATCCAGGGGATATAGTTGGATTACATGATACCGGAAATTTTAAGATTGGGGACACCTTAACGGAAGGTGAAGTGCTACACTATAAAGGCATCCCCAACTTTTCGCCCGAACATTTTAGGTACATCAATAATGCCGATCCCATGAAGGCCAAACAGCTTAACAAAGGAATAGATCAGTTGATGGATGAAGGGGTTGCCCAGTTGTTCACCCTGGAAATGAACAACAGAAAAGTTATAGGAACAGTGGGCGCCCTACAGTTTGAAGTAATACAATACCGTTTGGAGCACGAATATGCCGCCAAATGTACTTATGAAAATTTTCCGGTTTACAAGGCCTGCTGGGTAGATCCTAAAGACAAGAACAGCGAGGAGTTTAAGGAATTTAAACGGGTAAAACAGAAATTTCTGGCCAAGGATAAGCGAAAACAACTTGTTTTCCTTGCGGACTCCCAATTTTCCTTACAAATGACGCAGCAAAAATATCCCAATATAAAACTTCATTTTACTTCAGAATTTAATTGAAAGTTATGGAGTTATGGGTTATGAAACAACCATACAAAAAGGAGACTCGAATAAAACTCCTTCCCAAGATAAGTTGCCATTTGCCTTACAGAAGATAAAAAAAAGACAAGTACTAGCCAGAAAATAGTTATGTGGTTATGTAAAGGACTTATATGTTCATGAAATGAGCCATTACAGCATCACTTGATAAACCAATGATTAACTTTGAACCTTAATTGAACTTTCGACTTTAGGCGTTTTTATGCCCACTGCAACTGCAAACTGCCGACTTACCTTAAACCTTGAACTTCAAAACCAATCTTCAAGCCTCACCCGTTGGTCCAAAATTTAATGGAATGGGAGGTTGCTCATAATCCTTTATGGTCCCATGTGCCTTTTCAAAGCGACCTACATTATCACCCAACGCCTTTAAGAATTTCTTAGCATGTTGCGGGGTAAGCACAATTCTACTTTTAACCTTTGCCTTGGGTGCCCCGGGCATCATACTAATAAAATCCACTACAAACTCTGAAACAGAATGATTGATTATGGCCAAATTGGAATAGATCCCCTCAGCTGTCTTTTCATCCAATTCTATATTGATCTGTTTTTGATTTTGGTCTTTATCACTCATTATAAAAATGATTACCTATTACTATTCAACTAAATGGCAAGAAACAATTTAATTGTAAATTGTCCAAAAAAAAACCTCGGTGAACAAACACCGAGGTTCCTATTATTTAGAATTTCAATTCCTCTTTTCGGGCCATGATCTCATTGTATTCCTCTTTGGAACCTACAATGATATTCTCATAATCCCTCATTCCCGTACCTGCTGGTATTTTATGTCCAACAATTACGTTTTCCTTCAATCCTTCCAGAGTATCCACCTTACCGTTTACTGCGGCCTCGTTAAGTACTTTGGTCGTTTCTTGGAAGGAAGCGGCCGAAATAAATGATTTTGTCTGTAAGGAAGCACGTGTAATTCCCTGTAGGATAGGTGTTGCGGTTGCAGCAACGGCATCCCTTGCAGAAACCAAATTCTTATCATTACGTTTAAGAATCGAGTTTTCATCCCTTAACTCGCGCGCACTTACAATCTGGCCCGGTTTCAGGTTTTCGGAATCACCGGCATCTTCCACCACTTTCTGTCCGAAAATCTCATCGTTCTCTTGGATGAAATCATCCTTGTGTACCAATTGATTTTCTAAGAAAATAGTATCTCCCGGATCTTCAATACGCACTTTACGCATCATTTGACGAACCACTACCTCAAAATGCTTATCATTGATCTTCACCCCTTGCAAACGATATACTTCCTGAACTTCGTTCACCAGATATTGTTGCACGGCAGAAGGTCCCTTGATCGCCAAGATATCCTCTGGAGTAATCGATCCATCGGACAACGGCATTCCGGCACGTACATAGTCATTTTCCTGAACAAGGATTTGGTTGGACAATTTCACCAAGTATTTCTTAACCTCTCCCAATTTGGATTCGATGATTATTTCACGGTTACCCCTCTTTATCTTACCAAAGGAAACAACACCATCAATCTCGGAAACAACGGCAGGGTTGGAAGGGTTACGGGCTTCGAACAATTCGGTAACCCTTGGAAGACCACCCGTAATATCCCCGGCCTTGGCCGATTTACGTGGTATCTTGACCAAAATTTTACCTTCATTGATCTTGTCCCCATCATCTACCATAATATGCGATCCAACCGGAAGGTTATAGGAACGCAACACTTCATCCTTATTGTTCTTGATCAATAGGGTAGGTATCAATTTCTTATTTCTGGATTCCGAAATCACTTTCTCCTGGAATCCGGTTTGTTCATCGATCTCTACCTGATAAGTTACACCCTGCTCTATATTCTCATAGGCGATCTGTCCGGGGAATTCCGAAACAATAACCCCGTTGTACGGATCCCAAGAACAAATAACCTGCCCCTTCTCTATTTTTTCACCATTTTTAATGAACAACTGTGAACCGTAAGGAATGTTATTGGTACTTAAGGTTATTCCGGATTTTGCATCTACGACCTTAATCTCCGATGTCCTGGAAATTACGATATCCGATTTCTTACCTTCTCCATCCTGACTTGAAACTGTCCTTAAATCCTCAATCTCTGCAATTCCACCGAATCTGGCTTCCAATTTATTTTCTTCGGAAATATTACCGGCAATACCTCCTACGTGGAAAGTACGCAATGTTAACTGTGTTCCCGGTTCCCCGATAGATTGTGCAGCTACTACACCAACGGCCTCACCCCTCTGTACCATTTTATTGGTAGACAGGTTTCGCCCATAACACTTACCACAGATACCTTTTTGGGCCTCACATGTCAAGGCAGAACGCACCTCTACTTTTTCAACAGGGGATGCCTCTATTTTCTTAACATCAGATTCCATTATTTCCTGACCTGCCCTTAAAAGCAATTCCTCGGAAATAGGATCATAAACGTCATGCAAGGAAACCCTACCAAGGATACGCTCCCCTAAAGACTCAACAATCTCTTCGTTCTTTTTAAGTGCCTCTACCTCAACTCCTCTCAGAGTTCCACAATCCTCAATATTGATGATTACATCTTGTGAAACATCCACCAAACGACGTGTAAGATAACCGGCATCCGCTGTTTTCAAGGCCGTATCCGCAAGACCCTTACGGGCCCCGTGGGTAGATATAAAGTATTCAAGAATGGATAGCCCCTCTTTAAAGTTGGACAAAATGGGGTTTTCAATAATTTCCCCACCTCCAGCTGTAGATTTCTTTGGCTTCGCCATTAACCCTCGCATACCGGTCAACTGACGGATCTGCTCTTTGGAGCCCCTTGCGCCGGAATCCAACATCATATATACAGAGTTGAATCCTTGTTGGTCCTCACGAATACGCTTCATTGCCAATTCTGTCAACATGGCATTGGTAGATGTCCAAACGTCGATTACCTGATTGTAACGTTCGTTATTGGTAATAAGACCCATATTATAATTGGACATGATACCATCTACCTGAGTATTGGCATCCGCAATCATTTCGTGCTTTTCCGGCGGAATAATAATATCTCCCAAACTAAAGGACAATCCACCTTTAAAAGCGAACTCATACCCCATAGTTTTGATCTTGTCCAGGAACTCGGCAGTTGTTGGAACATCGGTAACACTTAAAATGTTGCCAATAATATCCCTAAGTGATTTCTTGTTCAATACCTCATTAATATATCCTGCCTCCTCTGGAACGACCATATTAAACAAGACCCTACCAACCGTTGTTGGAATGATCTGGTTGACCAATTCCCCTGCCCCATTAAAATCTTTGGCACGTACCTTAATTCCGGCATTAAGATCCAATTTCCCTTCATTAAAGGCGATGACCACCTCTTCATAGGAATAAAAAGTAAGACCTTCCCCTTTTACCGTTACTTCCGGAGTAGACTTTCTTTCTTTGGTCATATAATATAGACCCAAGACCATATCCTGTGATGGTACGGTAATAGGTGAACCGTTTGCAGGGTTCAAGATATTATGCGATGCCAACATCAAAAGTTGCGCCTCCAAAATGGCCTCTGGTCCCAAAGGCAAATGAACTGCCATTTGGTCCCCGTCAAAATCCGCATTAAATGCAGTACAGACCAATGGGTGCAAACGTATGGCCTTCCCTTCAATAAGTTTTGGCTGGAACGCTTGGATACCCAACCTGTGCAATGTAGGGGCCCGGTTTAAAAGTACCGGATGTCCTTTTAGTACATTTTCAAGAATATCCCAAACAACAGGTTCCTTTTTGTCTATGATCTTCTTTGCAGACTTCACTGTTTTTACAATTCCCCTCTCGATCAATTTACGGATTACAAAAGGTTTGTACAGTTCGGCTGCCATATCCTTGGGCAGACCACATTCGAACAACTGCATTTCAGGTCCAACGACGATTACCGAACGGGCGGAATAATCCACACGCTTACCCAAAAGGTTTTGACGGAAACGACCCTGCTTACCTTTCAAGGAATCCGAAAGTGACTTAAGTGGCCTATTCGATTCCGTTTTAACTGCAGATGCCTTACGTGTGTTATCGAACAAGGAATCTACCGCCTCCTGGAGCATACGCTTCTCATTTCTAAGGATTACCTCCGGCGCCTTGATCTCGACCAATCTCTTAAGACGGTTGTTTCTTATAATGACCCTTCTATAAAGATCGTTCAAATCCGAAGTAGCAAAACGGCCACCATCCAATGGCACCAAAGGACGCAATTCGGGCGGAATAACGGGAATTACCTTCATGATCATCCAATCCGGTCTGTTTTCCCTGTTTTCCTGGGATTCCCTCAAAGCCTCCACTACCTGAAGTCTTTTCAGGGCCTCGGTCTTACGTTGCTTGGAAGTCTCCGTATTGGCCTTATGTCTCAATTCATAGGACAATTGGCTTAAATCTATTCTTGCCAAAAGGTCAATAAGACATTCCGCACCCATTTTGGCAATAAACTTGTTCGGGTCCGTATCTTCCAAGTACTGGTTTTCTTGTGGAATGGAGTCCAATATATTCAAATACTCCTCTTCGCTCAAGAAATCCATTTTTTGGATTTCCTCCCCGTCGGGTCCCTTGGCTATACCTGGCTGAATTACTACATAACGTTCGTAATAAATGATCATATCCAATTTCTTGGAAGGCAAACCTAATAGGTAACCAATTTTATTGGGCAGGGAACGGAAATACCAGATATGGGCAACGGGAACTACCAAATTAATGTGTCCTACCCTATCCCTACGCACCTTTTTCTCTGTTACCTCTACCCCGCAACGATCACAAACAATACCACGGTAACGGATTCTTTTGTATTTTCCACAGGCACATTCGTAATCCTTTACAGGACCAAAAATACGCTCACAGAATAGACCGTCCCGCTCAGGCTTGTGCGTTCTATAGTTAATAGTTTCAGGTTTTAGAACCTCACCTCTTGACTCTGCCAAAATAGCTTCTGGAGATGCCAAACCGATTGAAATTTTATCGAACCTTTTAATGGTATTATTATCTTTTAGTCTAGCCATAACTATATTCTGATACTAATTTAATTCTTGTTATTGGGAATGGTGTTCAAAACCAATCCTTGTTATTCTTCCAATCTAATATCCAAACCTAATCCCTTAAGTTCGTGCATTAATACGTTGAAAGATTCTGGTAAACCAGGTTCCGGCATGGTCTCTCCCTTCACTATAGACTCATACGTCTTGGCCCTACCTATAACATCATCCGATTTAACGGTCAATATTTCACGTAGTGTGGCAGAGGCACCATATGCTTCCAGTGCCCAAACTTCCATCTCTCCAAAACGCTGTCCCCCAAATTGTGCCTTACCACCCAACGGCTGCTGCGTAATAAGTGAGTATGGCCCAATGGAACGGGCATGCATCTTATCGTCTACCATATGCCCCAGTTTCAGCATATAGATGACCCCTACGGTAGCCGGCTGATCAAAACGCTGGCCGGTACCGCCATCGTGAAGATAGGTATGTCCAAATCTTGGAATACCGGCTTCATCGGTATAGGCATTGATTTCATCCAAGGTAGCACCATCAAAGATAGGGGTCGCATATTTCTTCCCTAATTTTAATCCGGCCCATCCCAAAACCGTTTCGTATATCTGTCCAATGTTCATACGGGAAGGCACCCCTAACGGATTCAATACGATATCCACAGGTGTTCCATCCTCTAGGAACGGCATGTCCTCATGACGCACAATCCTGGAAACGATACCTTTGTTTCCGTGACGGCCCGCCATTTTATCGCCCACCTTAAGTTTACGTTTTTTGGCAATATAAACCTTGGCCAATTTCATAATACCGGCAGGCAGTTCATCACCCACGGAAATAGTGAACTTGTCCCTTCTAAGGTTACCTTGAAGGTCGTTCAACTTTATCTTATAGTTATGTAAAAGATCGGTTACCATGGTATTGCTTTCCTTGTCCGTAGTCCAACTTCCACCCACCAAATGGGCAAAATCATCCACCGCGTTCAACATTTTCATGGTATACTTCTTCCCTTTTGGCAACACTTCTTCCCCAAGGTCGTTCAATACCCCTTGTGAAGTTTTACCGTTGACCAATGTAAATAGTTTTTCTACCAATACATCTTTCAACTGTTGGAACTTTACTTCGTATTCCAGTTCCAATTTGGAAAGCTCTTCCTTGTCCTCGGAACGCTTGCGCTTATCCTTTACGGATCTTGAGAACAATTTCTTGTCTATAACGACCCCTCTAAGTGATGGGGACGCCTTTAAGGATGCATCTTTTACATCCCCGGCCTTGTCACCAAATATGGCACGTAACAATTTCTCTTCAGGAGTGGGATCGGACTCCCCTTTTGGAGTGATCTTACCTATCAGAATATCCCCAGGTTTAACTTCGGCACCAATACGGATCATTCCGTATTCGTCCAAATCCTTTGTGGCTTCCTCGGAAACGTTTGGAATATCATTGGTCAACTCCTCAGCTCCCAATTTGGTATCCCTGACCTCCAAGGCGTATTCATCAACATGGATGGATGTAAAAATATCCTCGCGGACCACTTTTTCAGAAATTACGATCGCATCCTCAAAGTTATATCCTTTCCATGGCATAAATGCCACTACCAAGTTTCTTCCAAGGGCCAATTCGCCATTTTCCGTTGCATACCCTTCACAAAGTACCTGTCCTTTTTTAACCTTATATCCTTTTTTAACAATTGGTTTAAGGTTGATACTTGTTCCCTGGTTTGTTTTTCTGAACTTGACCAACTCATACGTTTTGGAATCCTCTTCAAAACTTACCAATCTTTGCTCTTCGGTACGGTCGTACTTAATAGTTATTTTTTGGGAATCCACATATTCTATGACCCCATCCCCTTCTGCATTGATCAATACCCTTGAATCTGAGGCTACCTGACGCTCCAAACCTGTCCCTACAATGGGGGATTCCGGTTTTAACAATGGAACTGCCTGGCGCATCATGTTGGATCCCATCAAGGCCCTGTTGGCATCATCGTGTTCCAAAAATGGAATCAAGGATGCCGAAATGGAAGCTATCTGGTTAGGTGCAACATCGGTATAGTGAATTTCGGCAGGATCCACTACTGGAAAATCCCCTTCATCCCTTGCAATTACCTTTTCCGCGGTTATGATCCCTTTTTCATCCATGGGAATGTTTGCCTGGGCAATTTTCATTCCTTCCTCTTCTTCCGCACTCAAGTAGGTAAAATCTTTGATATTTACAGTACCGTTATCCACCTTGCGATATGGTGTTTCCAGGAAGCCCATTGGGTTCACCTTGGCAAATACCGAAAGTGAGGAGATCAATCCAATGTTTGGTCCTTCCGGGGTTTCTATAGGACATAGTCTGCCGTAGTGCGTATAATGTACGTCACGTACCTCAAACCCGGCCCGTTCCCTGGAAAGCCCACCTGGCCCCAATGCCGACAATCTTCGTTTATGGGTTATCTCGGCCAATGGATTTGTTTGATCCATAAACTGTGACAACTGGTTGGTACCAAAGAAGGAGTTGATCACCGAAGACAAAGTCTTGGCGTTGATCAGATCGATCGGGGTAAACACCTCATTATCACGTACGTTCATACGCTCGCGAATAGTCCTGGCCATACGTGCCAGACCAACACCAAATTGCTGGGACAATTGTTCCCCCACAGTCCTTACCCTACGGTTGGAAAGGTGGTCAATATCATCTATCTCGGCTTTTGAGTTGATCAGCTCGATCAAATATTTAATTATGGTAATGATATCTTCCTTGGTCAGGACCTGTTTGTCCATTCCGATATCCAATCCCAATTTTTTGTTCATTCTATAACGTCCTACCTCACCAAGGTTATAACGTTGGTCGGAGAAGAACAATTTATCTATAATACCACGTGCCGTTTCCTCATCTGGTGGTTCGGCATTCCGCAATTGGCGGTAAATATGTTCTACAGCCTCTTTTTCAGAGTTTGTAGGATCTTTTTGAAGGGTGTTATGGATAATGGCATAATCGCTTTGTGCATTGTTCTCCTTGTGCAGAAGAATGGTCTTCACATCAGCTTCCAAAATCTCGTTTATGTGATCTTTTTCCAATATAGTATCACGGTCAAGGATAATCTCATTTCTTTCAATGGATACTACTTCACCGGTATCTTCATCCACAAAATCCTCATGCCATGTATTCAATACCCTGGCCGCCAATTTACGGCCCAATACTTTTTTTAGCCCGGTATTGGAAACTTTGACCTCTTCCGAGAGGTCGAATATCTCCAAAATATCCTTATCCCTTTCAAAGCCAATGGCCCTGAACAAGGTGGTAACCGGTAATTTTTTCTTTCTGTCGATATAGGCGTACATTACACCATTGATATCCGTTGCAAATTCTATCCAGGAACCTTTAAAAGGAATGACCCTTGCAGAATACAATTTAGTTCCGTTGGCGTGGAAGGATTGGCCAAAGAAAACCCCGGGAGAACGGTGCAACTGGGAAACAACGACACGTTCCGCACCGTTGATGACAAAGGTACCGCTAGGGGTCATATAAGGAATGGTCCCCAAGTACACATCCTGTACTATGGTCTCGAAATCCTCATGCTCGGGATCCGTACAATATAACTTTAATCTTGCTTTTAACGGAACACTATAAGTTAGTCCACGCTCTATACATTCTTGAATGGAATATCTCGGTGGATCAATGAAATAATCTAAAAATTCTAATACGAACTGGTTCCTTGTGTCTGTAATGGGAAAGTTTTCCATGAAGGTGTTGTACAACCCTTCATTGCCCCTTTCGTCAGATTTGGTTTCAAGCTGGAAAAAATCTTGAAATGATTTAATCTGAATGTCCAAGAAATCCGGATAATTCGGCGTGTTCTTAGCGGATGCGAAACTTATTCTTTCAGTCTGATTTGTGAACATCTATGGACAAAATTTTGATCGTGAATACTATAATTGGGTAGTGTACGGCATTATACACTGTATGTATAAAAAGGCTTAGGTCTAGCCACAAAAAGCGGAAAGACCTAAACCAAAATAATAATGGTCGTTGTTGCTATTATTTAAGCTCAACTTCCGCTCCTGCTTCTTCCAAAGATTTTTTAATTCCTTCAGCTTCGTCTTTAGAAACACCTTCCTTAACGGCTTTTGGTGCGCTATCCACGATGTCCTTGGCATCTTTCAAACCTAAACCGGTCAATTCCTTAACCAATTTAACCACTGCCAATTTGGAAGCACCTGCTGATTTCAATATTACATCGAATTCCGATTTTTCCTCGGCAGCCTCACCGCCCTCGGCGGCACCGCCACCAGCAGCAACAGCAACTGCAGCAGCTGCAGGCTCTATACCATATTCTTCTTTTAATATATTGGCCAACTCATTTACTTCCTTTACTGTAAGGTTAACCAATTGTTCTGCGAAATCTTTTAAATCTGCCATTTTTCTATCGTTTAATAAAATTTTAAAATATAATTGTTTTTAGTGCGTACGTATTATCTTTCTGATAATGTCTTAAGGATTCCGGCAAGTTTGCCACCACCGGATTTAAGCCCAGAAATAACATTTTTGGCCGGGGATTGTAACAATCCGATAATTTCTCCGACCATTTCTTCTTTGGACTTAATGCTTTCCAGTGCATCCAATTGATCATCACCAACATAAATTGCTTCGGCAATATATGCTCCCTTCAACAAAGGTTTGTTCGACTTTTTCCTAAAAGTCTTGATCAGCTTTGCCGGGGCATTTCCGGTTTCCGCAAACATTAAAGAGGTATTCCCCTTCAATACTGTTGGAAGTTCACCGAAATCCTTATCCGAAGCCTCCATTGCTTTTGCAAGCAAGGTATTCTTAACTACTGCAAGTTTTATATCTGCCTTGTAACAAGCCCTTCTCAAAGCCGAAGTGGTTTCAGCATTCAATCCGGAAATGTCGGCCAAATATATAGTGGAACTATCGCCTAACTGCGCAGTTAAATCTTGTATAACATTTAATTTTTCTTCTCTTGTCATAATAAAAATTTTCAACTACCAGTTAAACTGCTTTTGGATCCAATGCAACACTAGGACTCATGGTACTGGACATATATATCGTTTTTACATATACCCCTTTGGCTGCAGTCGGCTTTAATTTTATCAATGTATCCAACAGTTCGTTTGCATTATCCACAATTTTATCCGTTGAGAAAGAAACTTTCCCGATAGCAGCATGTACAATACCTGTTTTATCCACTTTAAAATCGATCTTACCGGCTTTTACCTCGGACACGGCTTTGGCAACATCCATGGTAACCGTACCTGTTTTTGGGTTCGGCATAAGCCCTCTTGGCCCCAGGATCCTACCTAAAGGCCCTAGCTTGCCCATAACACTTGGCATGGTGATGATAACATCAACATCGGTCCAACCGTTCTTAATTTTATCCAAATATTCGTCCAACCCCACATAATCGGCTCCAGCTTCTTTTGCTTCCGCTTCTTTGTCCGGTGTTACCAGAGCCAAAACCTTAACATCCTTACCGGTACCGTGTGGAAGTGTAACAACACCACGGACCATTTGATTGGCTTTTCTTGGATCAACGCCCAAACGTACCGCCAATTCAACGGATGCATCGAATTTTGTACTGGTTATCTCTTTTACTAAAGCAGATGCCTCTTCAACAGAATAGAGTTTGTTCTTATCTATTTTGCTATGGGCCTCTTTTTGCTTCTTTGTTAATTTTGCCATTCTAAATTGCTTTTAAGATTTTAAAAAGGTCTATTGCCCGCCACTTTTAAGCCCATGGATCTTGCCGTACCGGCAACCATACTCATTGCCGATTCTACCGTAAAGGCATTAAGATCTGCCATTTTGTCTTCAGCGATCAACTTGATCTGGTCCCAAGATACACTTGCCACCTTGTTTCTGTTAGGCTCGCCAGATCCCTTTTTAATCTTAGCCGCTTCCATCAATTGAACTGCCGCCGGCGGTGTCTTTACAACGAAGTCGAACGACTTGTCCTTATAAACCGTGATCGCAACTGGCAACACTTTGCCCGGCTTGTCCTGTGTACGCGCATTGAATTGCTTACAGAACTCCATAATGTTGACCCCGGCAGCACCTAAAGCGGGTCCAACCGGTGGCGATGGATTCGCTGCACCTCCCCTAACCTGTAGTTTAACTACTTTACTTACTTCTTTTGCCATTGTTTAAAATTAAAATTAAAGAGTGTTAATTTGGAAGCAACACTTCTTTTATCTATGTAACAGTTCTTATTATACTTTTTCTACCTGCATATAACTGAGCTCCAAAGGTGTTTTTCTACCGAAAATTTTCACCATTACTTCCAGTTTACGCTTTTCTTCGTTAATCTTTTCCACGGTTCCGTTAAAACCATTGAAAGGCCCATCAATAACCTTTACGGTTTCGCCAAACACAAATGGTATGGCCACACTATCGGTCTTAACCGCCAGTTCATCCACTTTCCCCAACATCCTGTTTACCTCGGATTTCCTTAAGGGAACGGGATCCCCTCCTTTGGTCTCGCCCAAAAATCCAATAACATTGGTAATGGAACGGATAATATGAATCATTTCACCTCCAAGATTGGCTTTGATCATAATATATCCGGGAAAATAAACCCGTTCTTTGTTCATCTTTTTTCCGTTCCTTATCTGCACCACCTTTTCAGTAGGAACAAGAACCTCTTCCAAGTAGTCCTCAAAACCAAGTCTGGCCACTTCAGCCTCTATATAGCCCTTAATTTTGTTCTCCTGACCACTTACAGCCCTTACAACATACCATTTCTTATCCAATACTTCCGACATACAGTGCTACTTAATTGATTATGTTATTGAAATACAGTTGTATCAACTTACCAAACAAACTATCAACACCCCAGGTCGCAAGCGCAAAAATTATGGAAAATACCGCCACGATCACCATCAAGTTGGAAGACTCCGCCCTTGAAGGTAAAGTAACGTTATTCCTAAGTTCGTCTATAGATTCTCTAATATATGTAATCATGCTGCGAAATATTTATTTTCTTAATTACAAAACAGGGCCTTAAAAAATACTGACCACATTATCCCAATCAGAAAAGAACCCATTGTTTTATTTTGGCACGGGCGGAGAGGCTCGAACTCCCGACACCTGGTTTTGGAGACCAGTGCTCTACCAACTGAGCTACAC
>CBFGWQ010000085.1:0-14733 GCA_965652575.1 uncultured Arenibacter sp.
TACAATACAACAAGGCCGAAGATAAATTTGGCTGGAGACATAAGGTAGAAATTCAGTAAACTACCTCGGTGCAATCCCGATAGCTATCGGGACACGAGGCATTGGTCGGAAACAAATTTTTAATTTCGAGGCAAGCCTCGGGGGTATAATACCCTTTGGCGGTGCCAATAAAAACTTTTTGTTCCATTAAGAAAATCCCCTCTTCCATAAGAAATGAGGGGATTTTTTTGTTCCTAACCAAGGGGTTTCCACAACACCATCCTATCTTTTATTAAGGATATCCACAATATTGGGCTTAAAATAATTGGGGCCCTTGAGCACTTTTCCATCATTCCTATAAATTGGTTTACCATCCTCCCCCAATTTGCTCATGTTACTTCGCTGAATTTCCTCAAATACTTCCTCTATCTTATACTGCATGCCGTGCTCCAGTATGGTACCGCACAATATATAGAGCATATCGCCAAGTGCATCCGCCACCTCTACCAAATCATTATTGTTGGCCGCCTCCAGATATTCCCTATTCTCTTCATCCATCAAATTAAAGCGAAGTAAATTCTTGGCTTCGCCCAAATTGGCCTTGATTTCTTTGGAAACACCCAAGCCAAAAGATTTATGGAACAATTCTACAGCCTTGAGTTTACTTTTCATAATTGGAATTATTTAAGTTAGATTTGCGTAAAAATATAAATATGTTCAGTAAGGGACAATTAATTTTTGCAGGGCTTTTTTTCGCTACATTTGTAGTAATTACCATATTTTCCTATCGAAAAGACAAAAAAACCCATAAAAAAAATTACAAAGGCGTTACATGGGTAGGACTTTTCTTCGTAATTTTTATAATAATATTGTTCCTTCTTAAGTTTTTCCTTAAAAATTAACAATATTTTTCCTTAAACCGTAAAAAGCACCCCTCCGTGCAACATTCCTATTTATTACAACGTATAATATACTAAAAGACGTAATTTTGCGTTTAATAGCTAAATAATTTAGTTGTATGGTTACTTTTTTCAGTATTTTATTAGTTCTTATTGGAATAAACGCATTGCTTTTTTTAGTCAGTTTTAACAGTAGTCCCAAAAAGAAAGAAAAGTCCGTCAAAAATATTTCAGAATCTACTACAATAATCTTCCCCCTAGATTTAATTAACTCGAAATATAAAAAGGCAGTTTAGTTCTAGTCCAAAAAAAATTAATACATCTTTGCCAAATACCATTTTACGGTAGTATAACGTTATGAACTCGCCATGAGTTCTATACATATTATTAAGATCTTTATATCTGATAATTTTTATTTACCTTGAACAAGGAATAAAAATTATAAATACATGAAACAGTTTCTACTTGTCTTTCTGGGAGGAGGCTTGGGCAGTGGCCTACGGTTCTTAATAGGCAAAGTATTCAACAACACTTTCCATAATTTTTTTCTCGGCACTTTTATAGTGAATATATTAGGTTGCCTACTTATTGGTTTTATCCTTGGACTTACCCTTAAAAACAATTTCCTAACGGCCAATCATACATTACTATTAACTACAGGTTTCTGTGGTGGCTTCACTACTTTTTCAACTTTTGCACTGGAGCAACATTCCTTTTTAAAATCCGGTGATTTTATTAACCTCGCCGCTTACACCCTCTCCAGTATTATTATCGGAATCCTTGCGGTAGCAATCGGATTCTGGTTTTCCAAATTATAACGGATCAAGAACAATTGTTGTGTTTATGCAAAGATTGTGATCGGTCTATAAAGGAAGAATGCCGCATTATTCAATCCCTTCCGTATTCTCCTCCTTTGGTCGGAGAATCCACCTTCCCTTATACTTCGGCTCCGCTCAGCACAGGCCAAGGGAAGGAGCTTTTAATTATCGTATTACGTGATGGCCCGGACACTGGATGCTGGATACCGGACCGGACCGGCCTTGAACTTTGAAGTAAAAATGTCATCCAGTTTCTAGATTCTACATTGTTTCATTATAATATTGAATCATTGGTATATTTTCAAATTGACCCATTTTCATATCGTCAGATCATCCCATTGTCAAATCATTTACATTGGACAATTGGTATATTGTTACATTAAATCATTGCTACATTGAACTACGTACCATCTTCATTATAACCCCCTTCAATTTATTCCAATCCATATATTGCCATTTCTATTTATTATGGTGGAATTGGCCATTTTTCTGCATTATCAATAGCAAAACACTCCAAAAGACGCGATTTTTTCAGTTTTTCGCCCAAACAAGTGTTAAAAGTTTTAACAAATACACATATTATTCATTTTGAATAACAATACCCCTAAAATATAAGGGTCATTTTTATATAAAATGTAATTATGACATATATACCCCTAAAAAAAGAGGGGTGTATTAATATAATATATATTTTTGTTTCATAAATAATAAATCAATTATGAAAAAAATCGAGGCAATTATTAGAAAGTCAAAGTTTGATGACGTAAAAAAAGCGTTGCATCAAATTGAAGTAAACTTTTTTAGTTACTGGGACGTAACGGGAGTCGGAAATGAAAAAGAAGGCCATGTCTATAGGGGCATTTCCTATAGCACATCCGACATTCAACGCAGGTATCTTTCCATCGTAGTTTCGGATGAGTTCCTGGAACGAACCGTTAATACCATTTTGGAAACCGCATATTCCGGCAATGTAGGTGATGGCAAAATTTTCGTTTCGGAAGTTTTGGAAGCATATCGCATCAGAACAAAGGAAAGCGGAAAAGCAGGAATCAACTAAAAAAATTAATAACCAACAAACAAGCAACAACATGGACGTAGGATTATTTACAGCAAATAACGTTTGGATGATGATATGTACGGCTCTCGTATTCTTCATGCATTTAGGATTTTCACTTTTGGAAATCGGACTTACCAGACAGAAAAACACAATCAACATTTTATTCAAGAACGTATTCATTATATGTATAGGACTCCTCATATATTATATAGGTGGCTTTAACCTGATGTACCCAGGGGATTTCAACGGGTATCTTGGTTTTGCAGGATTCGGAATTGAAGCCCCAATACTACCGGATGGCAGCTTGGACCTAAGCTACAATGAGGGCTACACCTATTGGACGGATTTTCTGTTTCAGGGCATGTTTGCCGCAACGGCGGCTACCATAGTTTCCGGAGCAGTAGCAGAGCGTATTAAACTAGGTGGATTTATGATATTTACCATAATCTATGTGGGATTGGTATACCCCATAGTAGGGTCTTGGCAATGGGGCGGTGGATTCCTATCCACACTTGGTGGCGAAGAAGGTGGTTTCCATGATTTTGCAGGTTCTACCCTGGTACATTCCGTAGGGGGATGGGCAGCCTTGATCGCAATCTTTATATTAGGGCCTAGAATCGGCAAATTTGGTGAAGACGGAAAACCAAACGCCATTCCCGGACATAACATTCCATTGGCAGCCGCAGGGGTTCTTATTCTTTGGTTGGGCTGGTTTGGATTTAACGGGGGATCCGTACTATCCGCAGATCCGGCAGGTACTTCCATCGTATTGGTCACCACATGCCTGGCAGCAGCAGCAGGTGGAATGGGAGCCTTTATTTTCTCTACTATACTATACAAAAACTATGACCTTACCATGATGCTGAACGGTATCCTAGGTGGTCTGGTCGGAATTACGGCAGGAGCGGATCTAATGTCGCCCTTTGAATCTATTATCATTGGACTCTTGGCAGGGATAATCATTGTCCTTGGCGTTGCGCTGGTAGACAAATTAAAACTGGACGATCCCGTGGGAGCAGTGGCAGTGCATCTTATTTGCGGTATCTGGGGAACATTGGCAGTAGGTATATTCGGAGTTAAAGCCGGAGTATCACAGTTCTTATACCAATTGACAGGGGTTGCCGCCGCTGGGGTATTCTGTTGCCTAACAGCTTTCATTATTCTATTCGCGATCAAGAAAACTTCCGGAATACGGGTTTCCAAAGAAGAGGAGTTGGAAGGTCTGGACTTACATGAGCACGGAATGGATGCCTATGCCGACTTCAGATTGAACCAACACTAATAACACAAAAGGTAACGGAGCGTTTTGCAGAACGCTCCGTTTATAACCCTTTTTCAATACAACAACTCAATAATTAGATAACATCCTTACCAAGGATATAAACAATTGAATTATGAAAACGATTATTTATACAAAATACGTAAAAAATATACTATTATTTGCATGTGTTCTCTCTACAATGGCAACTTTCGCCCAGGAAGATGAGGAAGAAACCAAGAAATTTACTATCAGCGGAAGTGTGGATGCCTACTATAGGACCAACTTTAATGGCGATAACGGTTTTGACGACACCTCCGGGCTACCCAACGCAGCTCCCGGCTCCTCATTTGCCAATTTACCAGGTTTTGCCCTAGGTATGGCCAATGTAATAGCCGCTTATGATGGGGAAGATGTTGGATTTGTGGCCGACCTTGTTTTTGGGCCCAGGGGAACGGATGCTATTTTTGCCTCCCCACTCTATTCCGCTACCGGAAACATTGTAAACCAATTATACGTATACTGGAATGTAAGCGAATCGGTCAAATTAACATTTGGTAACTTTAATACCTTCTTGGGGTACGAAGTAATATCCCCTGTTGCAAATTTTAACTACAGTACATCCTATCTGTTTTCCTATGGTCCTTTCTCCCATACCGGTTTAAGAGCAGACTTTGCCCTGTCCGATGACTTCAGCTTAATGTTGGCCGTCATGAACCCTACAGATCAAACAGAATTGAATCCTACCGACAAATACGCTTTTGGGGCCCAATTGGGATATAGCGGCCAATTCCTAAACTTCCTAGCGGATGACGGGGCGTTTGAAATTGACTTCACAGGTGGATTTGATTTATCCGACGAGTTCTTCCTGGGAATCAACGCAGCCCTTTACGACAATGACGATATTGGTTTTGCAGGTGTAGCGCTTTATCCACAGTACGCCACTTCCGAAAACTTCACCTTGGGATTAAGAGGCGAATATTTCACAGAAACAGGAGACTACGGCGCCATAGGAACGGGAGTTGAGGATTCCAGTGTTTTTGCCGTAACCCTTACAGGTAGTGCCACTATAGGAAACTTAATGATCAAGCCTGAACTGCGCTTGGATAGTGCATCAGATGATTCCTTTAATTTTCTGGACAAGGATTTAGCCCCACAAAAGAGTTTATCCTCATTTGTACTAGCGGCCGTTTATTCTTTCTAAAAAATATCGAATTTATTATTTATAGCCCCGCTTAGAGCGGGGTTTTTTATTTCTATCCTTTCTTAAACGCCTTTACCCCGGCAATAATGGGAATATCCAGCCTATTCTGCTTGGGCACCAACGGACACGAATATTTTGGATTATAAGCGCAGTACGGATTATAGGCCTTATTAAAATCCAAAAGAATTGTATTGCCCGTAGGTATCGTCAAGTCCAAATATCTTCCCCCACCATATGTCTCCTCCCCATTGGTCAGATCGGCAAAAGGCAAAAACAAATAATCCCTGTATTCCTCCTGTCTCATCAATTCCTGATTTTGATAAACCTCCAATTTGTGGGACCGGCCTTTTAAACTGAAAGTTATTACCCCAAAAACGACCTCCTCCGTTTCCCGTTCCGTAGTAGTAGGCATCATGAAAGGCAAGGCTTCCGGTGTTCTAGTAAACTTGGCAATGATCCTATATGTAGTATCGGGTTCAAAAAAATCCAAAGATGTAAAATCCTTTCTATACCTATCTGCCAAAGGCGAGGTTTCGGGATCCTTGAATTCCTCATTCATCTTTTTCTGAAATTGTATAATATCCTCTATGGCCCCGGACTCCAGTTCCACTATATTGCTTTGCCCCTTATCGTGGTATCTTTTTTCCTTACACCCCAATGACAATAAGAATAAGACCAAAAACAACTGCTTCATTTTCTTTCTTTTGCCGTAAAAATACAATATCCCTCTTACTGAATAAAAAAATTGACAACCAATCCCACCAAGGGCGATACACAAAGAGATTTAGTGTTGCTTAGTAGACATTAGATGCTAGATGCTAGATTTTAGATTTTCAAACCTTGAACTTTGGACCTTGAACCTTTTATTAATGTACCAATGTACTAATTTGTTAATTTATCAATATAGAGGAACGCTTTGAATCTTGAACTTTGTAAATCCGGACAAACATTGAACTTTCTTAACTTGGCACTTCATAAATCCATTATAGTAAGACAACCAGCCTTCAGTTACAATCCCTTCCGTCTTCTCCTCCATGGGTCGGAGAAGCCACCTTCCCTTAACCAAGGGAAGGAACTTTTTTGATTTCGTCATCCTATCTTCTATACAGACATAAGATAACAGAAAATTTTAACTCCCCCTCCTTGGGAGGGGCTGGGGGGAGGTCAACCTACTACTGCCAACTGTAAGCTGTTACTGCCTACTCCATTTAACGATATACATCCAACTTATTCTTCAAAAGTTTCGTAACGGGCATCCTTTAAGTATTTGGCCACAATCTCATTAAATTCCGGGGTTATACGCAGCAAAGCCGTATTTTCCAAACTATACAATTCGGCTTTGTCCGTATATCCTTTCTTCAATAGTTCCTCCAAATAAAACAGGGAAGTGCCATAATCCCCAAACTTAGCGCTGTTCGATATTATTTTCAGATAATAGCTATGGTCCGTTGGGTCTGTTATTGTCTTCATCATCCATAGAAGGCTTAGTGCTTCCTGATCTACCTGGTTTCCTGAATTTACCATATCTATATTATCCTCGATCAACGCATTAACATAACCCAAAAGGCGTTTTCCCATTTCCCTTTCCGCCTCTATTTTGCTGTTATCATATTTCTTCAACTCCCCCATTTGGTAAATCCACCAACCCAAATTATTATAATTATAGGTAGCCAGATCCTCTTCCAAATAATACACATAATCCTCCTTAATAAAGGACTCCTTCAACAAGGTGTTGTTCCCATTGCGCGACATAGTTTTAAAAAGCTTATTTTTATTAAGATCGCGCTTTATTTCCTTGAGGGAATCAATATCTTTCAAGACCCTATATACGGAGATGGCCTCATCCAATAAATTATCGGCCTGAATTAATCTGTTGGAGCCTATCAAAAGATTAATTTCCTCCAAATTTTGGGCATAAGTATCATTAACATAGCCTTCATCTTTCTCCGACAGCCCTTTGCCAATGGCCGCTAATGTAAAAATTTCCATAGCTTTTCCTAGGTATTGGTTATTGGGCCACACATGGCCCCCGTTAAAAACCAGTAACTGATTGGGAAATTTTAAGCGCCCCATGAGGGACTTTCCTGCCAACATTTCCGGATATGCATAATCTTCCTTTCCTACGATTCCTATAAAATGGAACAAGTTCTTATTATCCAATATCTCCATATTGGGATATACGGCACCACAGGAAATAACTCCAGCTATACTTTTAACAAATATGGGAAGTACAGAGGCAAATCTGGCACCACTATCAAACCCGGCACTATAGATTCTATTCTTTTGAACGGGCAATATGCCTATAACATTATTGAACATCCTCCCCGTTATCAGAATATTCTGGGAGGTACTCAGGGAGTCGTTTACATTGTTCGATGCCGCCAGTAAATACCCATGCTTTTCCGCCGCCCCCGTAAACATACGAATTGCCTGCTTGCCCTTTCCTTCCATATCAAAGACAAAAAGTATGGGCCAATTCCTGTCCATTTCAAAGTTGGTGGGAATATACAGAGAATAGCTCTCGGATATGGAATCCTTTATGGCAATGGAATCGATTACGACCCCTTTTTTTAAAGTCATCTGCTGTGAATTGCACAATAAACCGGCACCGAGAAACAGAAATAGTATAATTTTTTTCATCTATTTAAAAATTTTTATTAATCTAAAGATGAGGGTAATAAAAATTTTCTACATAAATCAACCGCTGCGCTTTCGCATAAAAAATTTAATTATTTTGGTCGGTATGCAAAAAATTAATTTTGTTTATGCTCATTTCATAGAATTATTGTCATCAAATATCTAGCCAAAATAAAACAGTAAACCGGTCATTCCGAAACATACTGGTTACGGCCATGGGTTGTCAGAGTACAAATTACTACCAGCTCTTTTTAACTTGGCGTTACAATAAAGTAAATTAAATAATAAAAATATAACCCCAAAGCCACCGACCACTTTTAATTTTAACCCTCCCGTTAAACCATCACTGCTACACCTCTCTTTTTTTTATGGGTGCATTGGACACTACATCGGACAGAATAATGTGGGTACGTGTCTCCCCATATTGTATAAGCTTATCTATAAATTTCTCCAAATGAAACTGGTCCTTTAGCACCACCAACATTATAATATTTTCATTGCCCGTGATCCGATAACAATTAACAACTTCTTCATAAGTATTTACAATATCCAAAAAAGGCCGTAACTTCCCCATAAAAGCGCGCAGGGTAATAATAGCTTTTAGTTGATATCCGGTATGCGAATGGGATACCACGGCTTTGTAACCTGAAATGATCCCTGTGTCCTCCATTTTCTTTACCCTTTCCGCAACCGCAGGGGGCGTTAGGCCCACTTTCCTGCCAATATTGGCAAAAGATTCCCTGGCATTTTCCTGAAGCAATTTTAAAATCTTCCAATTAAGGATATCAATCTTTGTATTCAAAATAAAATGAATTAAAAATATTAACTTTCAATAGCTAAAATACAATTTTACTTTGTTATACAAACTTAACTTTACTAATTTCGACGTAATTTTATGTGTCGGAATTTGTCAATAAAAATGCCTTACAAAAACTTAAGTACGATTCCCATTTACAGGAAATCCTTGGATCTTTTACGGATGAGCAGGGAAATTGCGTCGTACCTATCCTACAACAAGGATCTGCTTAAGTTGTACCAATCCAATAGCCATAGGGATATAATGGTAGATTCCCTATTGACCGATTCCATTTTAATACCAAAGCAAATTGAAGTGGCCGAGCGCGCCGAGTGCTATGCTGCCCGAATGAGAAGCGCTTCCTTTATCAATATTATCATAAGAAATATAAATTCCTATTGTACCGGTCTGGAAAAGGACGGGGTCAAGGAAAAGGAATACTTAAATCTTCTAAGGAGCGAAATTAAAAGCTTCAGAAGATTGTACAAAGTATGGAGACGATCCATTAGGAGCTGAGCGTCCTATTTTTATTTATCCCATTTTTACTCGATAATCGAGATTTAAACCTTCTTACTGCAGGCAGGTGTTCCAACGCTTGAGTCGGTCGAAATCAAACTTGAATTTCCTTTCAATGCCTCATGTCCCGGTAGCTATCGGGATTGCCCCGAGGTAGTTTACTCCATACACCTATAACAACCCCAAAACCTGATAAAACCCTTTCAATATCTTCATGGCTGTTTTGGGTCAAAGTAATAAATCGCCATATGATAATCCCATTCAACCCTATAAGCGAATATTGGAGAAATTGAGTTGGTGGGCCATTTTCTTTTATAGATAAAAAAAGACCATTATCCGGACACAATTTAACAAAAATGTAAAAATTATATCAATATTATTGGAATTTTATAAAAATACCCTGCAACCAAAGTACTTCCTTCCTAATATCCTAATTTTGTTCCCTAAACCATTGCACTTTGAAGACAACTATCCTCATTAATTGCCCCGACCAATCCGGAATTATAAGTTCGGTAACCGGATTTATACATAGAAAAGGGGGCAATATCATTTATATTGATCAGCACGTAGATAAGGAAGCGGGTGTGTTTTTTATGAGACTGGAAAGCGATTTTGAAAAGAACATTCCGGTCGTAAAAAATTTGAAGCAAGAATTTGAAAAGGAATTGGCCCTGCCCCACCAAATGGAATGGAGTTTGTATTTGGGATCAGTACAACCCAAAATGGCACTTTTTGTTTCCAAATACAATCATTGCCTCTACGATCTATTAAGCAGGTACAACTCAGGTGAACTGGAGGTTGAAATACCCTTCATCCTGAGCAACCACAATGATTTGGAATATGTAGCCAAACAATTCGATATTCCTTTTTTTCATGTGCCGATAACAAATGGCACAAAAAATGAAGCCGAAAACCGTCAATTGGCACTTTTAAAGGAATACCAAATAGATTTTATTGTATTGGCAAGATATATGCAAATTGTGAGCAATAAGGTAATCGACAACTACCCCAACAAAATTATCAACATCCACCATTCCTTTCTACCTGCCTTTGCCGGCGCAAGACCATACCATGCCGCTTTTGAGAGGGGCGTTAAAATTATAGGTGCCACCAGCCATTACGTTACCGAGGAACTGGACGCCGGACCTATTATAGAGCAGGACGTTACCACAGTAACCCATGCGCACAGCATCAAGGACTTTATAACCAAGGGACGGGATTTGGAAAAAATTGTACTTTCCAGGGCCGTAAAGCTTCACATTAGGAGAAAAACAATGGTATACAACAATAAAACCGTAATTTTCTCATAATTACATGTACTAATTCCCTACAGCATAAGTTATAGATATAACCCTAAAATATTAAAATGAAAAAAATCTTTTTAGCCATCATCCTGTTTCAATTTATTGGGTGTTCGGAATTACAACAAGTGGTGAATCAATTGCCCCAAGGAGGTACCATTGGCAACGCCGAAATTGCAAACGGATTAAAGGAGGCCCTAAATATGGGTATCGACAAACAAGTGAGCAAGCTTACCCAAACGGACGGTTTTTTTAGAAATGAGCTGGTAAAAATTATGCTGCCGGAGGAGTTGCAGAAAGTGGACAGGACCCTAAGGGACATTGGCCTTTCCAGTCTGGCGGATGAAGGCCTGAAAATTCTTAACAGGGCCGCAGAGGATGCGGTTGGGGAAGCAACGCCCATATTTGTCAATGCCGTTAAGGGGATGAGCTTTAACGACGCCAAAAACATTCTTTTGGGATCGGACAACGCAGCAACCATATACCTTACCAATACTACACAGACCGAACTCTACAATAAATTTAACCCTGTAATTAAAAAATCCTTTGAAAAGGTCGGGGCCGATAAGATCTGGAACAACCTTATTACCAGGTACAACAACATTCCCCTTACCAACAATGTAAATCCGGACCTTACGGATTACGTTACACAAGAGGCCTTAAATGGCGTATTTACAATGATTGCCGTTGAGGAAAAGGAAATAAGGAACAAGGTTTCTTCCAGAACTACCGAAGTGTTGAAAAAAGTTTTTGCCCTACAGGATTAATTGGCAAAAATTTATAGATAGTTTATACAATAAATCCTATTAGCTGGCGTTACCTATAAATAAGGACATATTGCAATCCTTTAATGTCAATACTGTTTTACACCATATAAAAAATTTGAGTTAGTATTTTTGAGTTAGTTAGTTTAAAACCGGTGGGAGCACCGGTTTTTTTTATCCGTACCCTAGAAATCCTACATGAACCCGGCCAGCATCAGGTTTCAGAAAGAATGTGGAATCAAGTTACAGCCATTACCCTTAGAACAACCTTCCAATTATTTTACCATAAGGTATTTTATGACGGTTTCATTAAAGAACCGAGGCTGCTCCACATTCACTACATGCCCACAGTTCTGAACCACTACCAGCTTAGCACTTGTATGGTCCAGCACAATTTGCTTAATAGTAGGTAAAAATAAATAGTCCTCTGCCCCCATCACATACAGCGTAGGGATTTTGATATCCATCGTTCTAAAAAAGTGAAGCAATGGATTGATCTCCGATGTTAATTTAAACCATCTAATGAATTCCTTTTGGCACAATTTTTTCGCCTCGCGAACAAAAAGTAACCGCGACTCCTTATGGTTCCTATTGGGCATAATTACAAAGGCAAAAAACTTGTACAGCCATAAATAAGGAACAATGGATTTTAGAACAACACCAAGCCTCATCAATATTTGCGACCTTAGATTCAATTTCATAATGGCCCCTCCCATAATCATACTTTCTACCCTATGGGGATGCTTCTCTGCCAAATTTCGAATTAAAATGGTACCTAGGGAAATTCCAATAAAATGGGATTTTTCTATCTTCTCAAAGTTGATCACCTCCAATATATCCTCGGTTATACTGTCAAAAGTATACTTATCCTTAAAGGCATCCTTCAGATGTAACTTAGAATTTCCATGCCCCCTTAGATCCAACAGAAGTACATTAAAATGCTTTTTAAATTCCCTAAGTTGCTTGTACCAAATAGTGGAGCTACCTCCCGCACCATGTACAAAAACCACCCATTTGTCAGAAGTATTATGCCTATGTGTATTATAACTGATCAAAATTCAAATTTTATAAATGTAGCGTTAAAACCAATACACTCCATTGGGGTACAAATAAATCAAAATATAACTCCCAACATCTTCACAGGGCCGAAAATAGACAAAATACCTGATTATTGGACAAATGCACTTTCGGATAGTTCCCCTAAACCTCCATTTTCAATTATATTTGTAAGAAAAAAATGATATGGAAAATCAATATTGTAAAGTTGGTACGATATCCTCCATGGCCAATGGATCTATAGAACTACGCTATTTGGAATACCAATACCAAAGTTTCATGGACAAGGCCATCAGCAAAAAATATTCCGATTCAAAACTTGCCGAATTCTTTGAATTGAAAGCCAGTAGAATCCAAAAAATCATCCAGACCCTGACCCATTAAGGTGTTCAACGTTTTTTAAGTTCCAGGCTCATTTCCTGTTGCAGTTCCTTTGCTTTTTCCGCAGAAACTTGTGCAAAATTTTCTTGGTCCGAGGCATAAATAATTCCCCGGGACGAGTTTACCAAGAGCCCTACATTTTTGGTCATTCCATATTGGCACACTTCCTTTAAGCTGCCACCTTGTGTCCCTACCCCTGGTACAAGAAGAAAACTATGTGGAACAATATTTCGTATTTCCGTCAAAAAAGTTGCCTTGGTAGCACCTACAACGTACATGAGATTTTCCGAATTTTCATAGGTCTTTGAAATCTCCAGCACCTGCTTGTACAACTCCTTTCCGTCTACCTTTTTTGTCTGAAAATCGAACGCCCCCATATTGGAAGTAAGTGCCAACAATATGGTATGCCTATCCTTAAAGGCCAAAAATGGTTCCACGGAATCCCGTCCCATATAAGGGGCTATGGTTACAGAATCGAATCCCAAATCCTCAAAAAAGGCTTTGGCATAACGGGAAGATGTATTACCAATATCCCCACGTTTGGCATCCGCTATGGTAAATATTTCAGGATAATTGATATTCAGGTAATTGATGGTCTTTTCCAAAGCCTGCCATCCCTTTATTCCGTAGGCCTCATAAAATGCGGTATTGGGCTTATAGGCTACACATAAATGGTGCGTAGCATCTATTATGGCCTTGTTAAAGGCAAAAATAGGATCTTCCTCCTGCAAGAGGTGCTTAGGAAGTTTATCCAAGTCCGTATCCAACCCTATACAGAGAAAGGATTGTTTTTTTCGGATCTGTCCTACTAAAAAATCAGTGGTCATGAAAATTAAAATATCTCGGAGGCTTCCTTTAATTTCTCCGTATTCTCAACCAGACTCAACTCGTCTATAATACGTTGAATATCGCCGTTAATAATATTCTGCAGGTCGTAGAGGGTTAATCCGATCCTATGGTCCGTTACCCTGCCCTGCGGATAATTATAGGTCCTAATTTTAGCCGAACGGTCCCCACTGCTTACCTGTGAATTTCTCTTGGCGGCATCCTCTTCCTGTTTTTTGGCCAATTCCATATCATACAAGCGCGAGCGTAATACCCTGAATGCCTTTTCCTTGTTCTTGTGCTGTGATTTCTGATCTTGGCACTGTGCCACCAAACCAGTAGGAAGGTGGGTTAGACGCACAGCGGAATAAGTGGTATTCACAGATTGGCCTCCCGGTCCGGAGGAACAGAAAAAATCTATACGCACGTCCTTGGGGTCTATCTGTACATCAAAATCTTCGGCCTCGGGAAGCACCATTACCGTAGCGGCGCTGGTATGCACCCTTCCCTGGGTTTCGGTCTGCGGGACACGTTGTACCCGGTGTACCCCTGCTTCAAATTTGAGGGTACCGTATACATCCTCGCCCGTTACCTCGAACTGTATCTCCTTGTACCCGCCACTTGTACCTTCGCTAAGATCGATTACATTTGTTTTCCATCCTTTGGATTCACAATATTTGGTGTACATCCTGAAAAGATCGCCCGCAAAAATACTGGCTTCATCCCCTCCGGTACCTGCCCTTACCTCTACCACTACATTTTTGGAATCTTCCGGATCCTTGGGAATCAGCATAAATTTGATCTCCTCCTCCAATTTGGGCAATTTTTCCTTGGCCTCCTCCAATTGCATTTTGGCCATATCCACCATTTCGGCATCACTGCCATCGGCAAGAATCTCCTCTGCCTCGGATATGTTATTGGTATATTCCAGATAAAGATCCCTCTTGGCCACAAGTTGTTTCAAGTCCTTATATTCTTTGTTCAGCGCTATATAACGCTTCTGATCCGCAATAATTCCAGGCTGAATTATCAGGTCCGAAACCTCATCAAAACGTTGCTTTACTATGTTTAATTTATCTATCATATACTATTTACACTTGGACTGCGAATTTACGATAATTTTGTACATTTAAGCATATCCTGTTCAATAGATGAATTCTATTTTCAATTTTATTAACTGGACTCAATTCATTAAGATACCGCTACTTTTGTGCATTATATTATTATCGTCCACAATAATGG
>CBFGWQ010000086.1:0-14622 GCA_965652575.1 uncultured Arenibacter sp.
GAAATCACATCGGCGAAGCCATACAGTACCGAAGCCTTGACCGTGAAGGCTGGTTAGGGTAACTTGAAATTTTAAAACCTTAAACCTTGAATCTTCCACCTGTGCAGTATTTAATTTACTTAGTTGGTTCAAAGACCAATAAGGATTCGTGGGTTTTAATGATTTCCTCTTTGTTCATCATCATTTTTCGAAATTTGCCCTGGACGTACATTTCTGCCTGATCCCCATAATGTGCACTGAAAGGATTTCCGGACTGTCCTGTAGGAAGGATACTGGTGCTATTTTCAATGTCGGAAAAATCGATTACCCGTCTTGTAGAGGGGCCGGAAGTAGTTGGGTATAGGCCCGTATCATCATATTTAAAGTACATATTGTTGATAACTTCCCTGGTTCCCGAAACAGGAAACGGCCCAACATTTAAAAATGGTCTAAGTAGCTTTACCTGCCCTAGGGGGTGCCCGTGTTCCAAGGTGTGTACCCTGTTCCAGGTCCATTGGCCTGGGTCGGTGCCAAAATCTTCTTCCAGCGACCGAAATGCTTGTCTGAAGGAGAGGTTTATCCTTTCGGTTTTGGTCTCTACACTATCCTTGGTGCCAACATCGTCCCACCAAACCGATTCATCTTTTGCCACCATTGGGGCTATTAGCCTTTTGTGGAAATGGGTGTCCAAAAATTGTTGGAACATCTGGGGCCCCAATTCGTCCTCAAACGTATTTTTAAGCAAGAAATAGATCCAGCGGTGATAAACGGTAGGCTCTATTTGTTGCAATTGGTTGTTGCCGTCCCACGCATTCATTTGGTCCAGAACACTGATCTGTGCCTGCGTCATACCCTTTACTTCCATACTTTTGGCCAAATTGGTTACCACTTTGGCATTTACACCCGAAGTAACATCCAATATCATTGCCTCTACCGCAGCCCTATCCCAGTCATTTTTCGGTTCTAAAAGTGCTACTATCCTTTTCGCCCTGTTCTCGGGCAAATAATAGCCAGGGTAAATTTTTCCGTTTATGGAATCGGGCTGATTATTGGCAGAATATACATAGTTCCATGGGGGATTGATCGCCATGGGATTTTCTGTAAAATCCAAAAAACGAACGCGTTCATCCTTTCCGGTATTTCCGTCCAATATAAACTTGGTATTGGTACTATCCGGCATTTGGTAGAGCTTGGCCGTTGCAAACCATCCCACATTGCCCATGGCATCCCCGTACATAATATTTAGACCGGGGGCATGGATATCCGGTAGGGCTTCTTTGAATTCCGACAAGTTTTGGGCGTGGGACATGCTGTAAAGGGCATCCATTAACTTATTTTCCAATTGCGTATAGATCCAGGACATGGCTATAGGTCGCTTATCCGCTATTTGATCGGCAATTCCGTTGAGAATAGGACCATGATGGGTCTTTTTAAAGGTAAAACTATGGTCGTCCTCCCCTTTTACTTTTATAGTCTTGGTTATCAGCCCATATTTTTCCCATCCCGTAGAGGTTTTGTAATAGCTGGTATCATTTGGTTTTTCCTCTTCATAGTAAAAATCGATATCATCGTTCTCGAACATGGTAAGTCCGTAGGCCAATTTTCGGTCATGCCCCAATAAGGGGAATGGTACTCCCGCTAAATGATACCCATATTTTTCATAGTTGGGGGCATTTACATGGGCTTCATACCATACCGAGGGTTGGGCAAAACCAATATGGGGGTCGTTGGCCAAGATAACCTTACCGTTCTTGGTCTTATTGGGAGCAATTACCCAACTATTGCTCCCTTCGAACTGAGGGACGGGAAGATCTTTCAAGACCTCGGAAACTAGGCCGGCTAATTCATTTTTAAGGGAATCCCGTATTTTGGGCCTGTAGTTTTTTATCAATGTGCTTTTAGGGTTGGCACCTATTTCCAGATCCATTAAATAGGCAGGCCCCAGTTTATCCTTGATGTTGGTGAGCAAGGGGTCGGTTTTATGGGCCATGGCAAAACTAAAGGCCATATATCCAACGGTATTATATACATCCTTAAGGGTAAATGGTGTTTTTTCCAAGCCGGTAAGATGGAATTCAATAGGAGTGGCCCCTTCTGCTATAAATTGATTTATTCCATCCAAATATGCCTGGGAAAGTTTGACCATGGGACTGTCTTTTGAAACTTTCCCGATCGTTTGTTGTGAAGCATCATCTATACCCAAAGACAGAAAGAATTTGTCGGTTGTCAACATATCCTCACCAAAAACCTCTGAAAGTCCACCTTTTGCGATCCTACGGAGCAGTTCCATCTGCCACAACCTGTCCTGGGCATGGACGTAACCCAATACCCTTAGGGCATCTTCTTCCTCTTCGGCATAGATATGGGGAATGCCATAGGTGTCAAAATAAACGTCTGCCTTATTATTTAATTTTTTCGTTTTAATGGTGCCAACATACTCCGGGGTATGGGTATAAACATAAATGGCACTACTCAACGCCAATATTGCCATAACGCCCAAAACTATCCAGAGCAGCCTTTTAATCACTTTCACACCTATTGGTTTTAGCTTAAAGATATAGCAATTTGGGATATAAAAAAAGTACCTCTGGGAGACCTTTATCTTATTAAGGCGAAATTATTATTGGGGTTTTATAACGGTAAACTCTATTAATGAAGTATTATATACACGATGTGTTTGCTTTTGAAAGTCTTCAGGTTTTGCATAAAAAATATTTTCTACATAGGTTTGAGGGTTTATGTCTATATAGGGAAACATGGTACTTTGGATCTGCACCTGTATTTTATGGCCCTTTTTAAAAGTGTGGAAAACATCCTGAAGTTGAATGTTTACCTGGGTTACCTTATCAGGTACAAAGGGCTCCGGTCTTGAAAAGTCATTTCTGAATCTGCCACGCATTACCTCACTGCGCAGCATTTGGTGATAGTTCCCCATCTTGAGATAGGTCTGGGTCTCCTCATAATCCTTATGGTCCGGGGGATATATATCGATTACCTTAACGATCCAGTCCGCATCCGTACCGGTGGTGGAAACGCTGAGTTTGGCCATTATATCGCCGGCAAGGGTAAGGGGCTCCTGTAAAGGTTCGGTTTCAAATATTAGGACATCGGGTCTGCGGGCTGCAAAACGCTGATCATCGGTCATGAATTTACGGGGGGTAAACACCATTTTTATATCTTCGGAATAAGGGACCGGCTTTTTGGGGTCGCTTATAAATTCCTGAAAGGAATATTCCCTGGTCGCTATTTGTCCCAAACGTTGATTGCGCTGTAAGGAATAGGTTTGTTTGGCCGTGTTTTTGGGAGGCCATGTATCAAAAGTTTTCCATTCCTTGCTGCCCGTATCAAAAACATAGGCTTCCGGTAAATCGGTGTTGGCCCCCTCCCCTTTCAGGAAATGGTTAAAAAATTGGGTTTCTATATTTTCCTGATAGAATTTTGAAATATCATCCCCAAAATAGACATTGCCAATGGCCTGGCGTTTTGTTTCCTTGGACCAGTCCCCGTGGCTCCAAGGCCCCATTACTATAGTGTTGTAATTGGAGCTGTTTTTTTCTATGTGTCCATATGTATTGAGGGGGCCATAAAGGTCTTCGGCATCAAACCAGCCACCAACCGTCATGACGGCAGGCTTAATATTTTTTAAATGTTGTATTATTCCGCGTTTCTGCCAGAATTCATCATAATTGGGATGTTCTTTTAACTGTTGCCAAAAAACATTGTCCTCTTTGTAATACTTGTCCAAGTTGGACAAGGGACCGGCATCCAAGAAAAACTGGTATTGGTCTTCCGTACCTAATTCGGGAAAAGAATACCATTCTTCTTTGGTAGGCCGTTCTTTCATGTATCCAAATACGGCCGTAGCTCTCCAATAGCTTAACAAATAGGCTCCGTTATGATGAAAATCATCAAAAAAGAAGTCCCCAATAGGAGCCTGGGGGGACACGGCCTTTAGTGCGGGATGGGCATCCAATAAAGAATAGGTGGCATAAAAACCCGGATAGGAAATTCCCCAAACGCCTACATTGCCATTGTGGTTTTCAACGTTGTTTATGAGCCATTCTATAGTGTCATAAGTATCCGAGGCCTCATCCACTTCCCCTTCTTTTTTATTGGGGATATACGCCCTCATATTGTCATAGACCCCTTCACTGTTCCATCTGCCCCTAACATCTTGGTACACCACAATATTTCCCTCCCTCATCATTTTTTTATTGGGCGATAACAGGGCTTTGTATTCGCTGGATCCATAGGGCCTACAACTATAAGGTGTTCTGGATATGAGGATAGGATACTTTTTGGAAGTATCCTTGGGGGAATAAATGGTGGTATGTAACTTTATCCCGTCCCGCATGGGAATGGCAATCTCTTTTTTGTTGTAAAAATCCTTGGGATTATATGTATCAACAATCCCGGTATTGCTTGTATTGATGGAAGTCTTAATTCCAGTTCTTCCACACGATAACAGGATGATGGCCGATAAAAGGATTACAATTTTGTTCATAGTACTAGAGTATTTGCATTTCCCTTATTGGTAGCATTTATTCCGGGCTTAAAAATAAAATGGACATTCACAATAACGAATTGTTCCATATCCTCACCGGACTTATTTATTTAACTGCCCTAGGGCCTTGAAATTGGTCACCCCCTTTTTTAGCCATTCTTTATAAGTGTCCCTATCCGTATACTGTACCGCCGTATTCAAAATTTCAAGTTCGGGGGACATTAGCACATAATAGGGCTGCGAGGCGGCCTTAAAGTTCAAAGTTTGGAAAGTGCCCCATTTTTCACCTATGGTGTTGATTTTTTTTACGCGTCCGGATTCGTATTTAAAATCGAATTGTTCCTCGATAGGCAGTTCCTTTCTGTCATCAATGTACAGTGATATCAAAACATATTCCTCCTTAAGGATGGGATAGATATCCGGTTCGCTCCAGACCGTTTCCTCCATTTTCCTACAATTTACACAGGCCCAACCCGTAAAATCCAACAGTATCGGTTTGTTCAACTGTTTGGCATGGGCAAGTCCCTTGTCAAAATCCTTAAAACAATCTATTCCCAAAGGACAATCGCTTTCTGTTTCAAAAATACTGTAAAACTGGGGTGGCGGAAAACCGCTCAATAATTTTAAATCGGTAATTTTTGAAAGTCCCATTATTAGGTAGATGGCAAATGCGGCACTGAGGACGGCCGTAAACTTCCTTCCCGTAGACAATCGTTGTTTTGGTCCGTCGTGCGGAAATCTGAATATTCCAAATAAGTAAAGGGAAAGCAAAACAAACAACAAGATCCAAATCCCCAGGAATATTTCCCTTTTAAAAATTCCCCAATTGCCTACCAAATCGGCATTGGATAGAAATTTAAATGCCAGTACCAACTCCAAGAATCCAAGGGTTACCTTCACCGTTGTCATCCATCCCCCTGATTTGGGCAGGGAATTGAGCCAGGTAGGGAACAGGGCAAAAAGACCAAAGGGCAATGCCAGGGCCACTCCGAAACCGATCATCCCCATGGACAGGTTAGTGGCCACATCCCCGTCTGCCAAGGCTGTACTTCCCAACAATCCCCCTAAAATGGGACCGGTACAGGAAAAGGATACTATGGCCAAGGTAACTGCCATAAAGAAGATACCAAAAGCGCCTCCCACCTTGGAAGAGGCCGAGTCCATTTTATTGGCCCAAGAACTGGGCAGCGTCAATTCATAATATCCGAAAAAGGAGAAGGCGAAAAAAATAAAAATAAGAAAGAAGAATAAGTTCAGCCATACATTGGTGGCAATGGTATTCAATATTTGTGAATCCACGGAATCGAACAAATGAAAGGGCAGGCTCAAAAGAAAATAAATCAATACTATAAAAAAGCCATAAAGTAGCGCATTGGCAATTCCTTTGGATTTGTTGGACCCCTGTTTGGTAAAAAAAGAAACCGTTAAAGGTATCATTGGAAAAACACAGGGGGTCAGCAGTGCAATTAGTCCGCCCAAAAAGCCTAATACGAAAATGGTCCACAGGCCCGATTTTTCACTCATTGCCTTGTCATCCCCATTGACCAATAATTCCTTGTTCTTTAGGTCCAGCATTAACGCAGCACTCATATCCAGGCTGCGCTGGTCCACATGTTGCTCCATAACATTTATTTCCTCTCCGGTCAGGGAAATATGGAATACTTCGTCCTTTGGGATGCAGACCTCCTTACAGATTTGATAGAACAGCCCAACGTTAATTTGGTCCACTTCCGGATTCAGTAATTTTATTTTTTGGGTAAAGACGGCCTTTTCTTTAAAGAAAGTTTCGTCTACCTCAAAAATATCGGAATACTCGGTCAAGGTTTCGCTTTCGGTGGTGGTTCCCACCAGTTCATAGTCCTCACCTGCCTTTTCAAATGTAAATTCGCTGGGCAGGGAGCCATTTTCATCCGTAAATTGCGAATATATGTGCCAGCCTTCATGTATATCCGCCCTAAAGATCAGATCGTACTCGGTATCCGTTATTTTTTCCGCTTCATAGGTCCATATGGCAGGATCACTATCCGACTGGGAATGCCCTATAAAAAAAACGAACAACATTAAAATAAACCCCGATATATGCTTCATTGTTCCAAAATGATCTTTAAAATTTTTTTAGTCCTACCCGTTATTTTAAAACGGTCGTCCGCACGTTTTCCTATTATCCAGACAATATGGCCACCAGAACATAACAACCATTGATTTTCCTTGGTATAAATGTCCATCTTTTCGTCCTTGAAATATTTGGATATTTTTTTCTTGCCCAACATTCCAAAGGGGTAAAAATAATCTCCTTTTTGGCATTTACGGACCGTTAAGGGGTACTTTAACGTTTCTTTATCTACATAAATTATCTTTGGTGAGGTTTCTCCAATGGCTTCAACAGTGCTTATTTTTAAGCAAATAGGGGTCGACATGCCTTTTTGCCCTTCTTCAATGTTATAAACTTTGGTATTTTTTTTTGTAAAGGGTTTCAGTAGTAAAAAGTCCCTATCCTTAAGTAATCTATAGGTATTTGACCGTACTTCTTTCCCGCTATTGGCACTCAGTAGTCCGTAGATGTCGTCCCACTGTGTAAATCCATATTCCCGCAGGAAATGAAAGAGATAGGCTTTGGTAGGATGAAGTGCCAATAGCGATGCTATTTTTACCTTTTCCACTTTGTCCTCTTTTACAAAAAGTTGTGTTCTTAATTGGTCGATATGGCGCTTTAATATGTCATGGGTCTGCCCCAGATATTCTTGGGTCCGTATAAAATTTTCCAAAAAATTAGGATTGAGTTCCTTGAGTTTCGGAACAATATTATGTCTAATATTATTTCTTACATATTTGGTGTTTTCATTACTGGCATCTTCCCTCCAATGGATGGCATTTTCTTCTGCATATTTTTTGATCTCGGCCCTGGAAAATTGTAATAAGGGCCTGGAGATGGTATCCGTGAGGGCTGGAATTCCGGTAAGACCTTCAATACCGGTTCCTCTGGAGAGGTTAATTAGAAAGGTTTCCAAGCTATCATCGGCGTGGTGGGCCGTAACCAAGGTTTTAATACTATGAATAGCCATGAGTTGCGAAAACCAATTATACCGAAGTTCCCTCGCGGCAATTTGTAGGTTGGTCTTATGTTGGGCCATGTATCCATGGGTGTCAAAACTGGTCACAAAGATTTCTTTACCCAGTTCCTTGGCCAACTCCCGGACCAGATCTTCATCCTTATCACTTTCCGATGCCCGCAATTTGAAGTTGCAATGCGCTATGGAAAAATCCAAATGGCAGGAAGCAAACATATGTGCCAGGACAACACTGTCCACGCCCCCACTACAGGCCAAAATAAATTTACCTTCTTTTAGATGGGGAAAGTGCAGGTCTATGTGAATCCTAAAATTTTCTAACACACCGCTAATTTACATAAGAAAAACCGATAGCAGCTACATTCGGTAAAAAAGTGGTCCGAGCCGTTTCTTGATCAATTTGCTTTCTTAATTTTCAAGCACCTGCCTCATCGCTTTGGCCTTAAGGAGACATTCCTCATATTCCTTTTCAGGAATTGCTTGGGCCGTTATTGCACTGCCCACTGAAAAGGAGACATATTGGGCAGTTTTATTATATAATATGCTTCGGATAACTACGTTGAAGTCGAAATCATTTTCAGGGCTAAAGTAGCCTACGGCCCCGGAATAGAGTCCCCTTTTTGAAGCTTCAAGGTTCTCTATGATCCTCATTGCCGACACTTTTGGAGCCCCGGTCATACTGCCCATGGGAAAAGTTTCCTTGATAATGTCCACCGGATTTTTGGTACTGGAAACCTCAGCGGTTACTGTGGAGATCATCTGGTGTACCTGATCAAAGGAATATACCTTACAAAGTTCTTCAACCTTCACGGAACCTTTCAAGGCACTTTTGGACAGATCGTTCCTTACCAAATCCACGATCATAATATTCTCGGCCCTTTCCTTCCCGTCGTTTTCCAATGCCGTTACCAAAAGTTGGTCCTCCTGGCTATTCATTGAACGTTTTGCGGTGCCCTTGATGGGTTGGGATATTACCTTGTTGCCCAGTTTCTTAATGTAGCGTTCCGGGGATGAGGATAATAGGTATTTGTCGTTTATTTTTAAAAAGGCCGAAAAAGGAGCCCTGGTGATGGAGTTTAGTTTTGAATAGGTTTTTAAGGCATCAATTTCGGTGTTCTCCGCATAAAATTCCTGACAGAAGTTGGCTTCGTAGATATCCCCTCTGTGGATATGGTCCAACATTTTATTTACACGGGTAAAATATTCGTCCTTAAATATCCTAAGTTTAATTTTGATATCGGTTTGATCTTCCAGAGCATGGGCAACTGGTATGTGGGCTATAAGGATATTATTATAATCTTCTTCAATTTCATCCGCCACCATATTTAGATAAAGGAAGGTAACCTCCGTACCTTGTATTTCTATTAATTTTTTGGGCTGAAAGAAATAAAGGGCAGGAAAGTCCAAACTATCGGTATTGGAAGAAGAGAGTCTTTCCGTATCATTTTTTAAGTCATAGGACAAATAGCCAAAAATCCAATCCTTGGTATTGGATTGGTAGTTGCTTAAATCTTCAAATGCGTTTTGGGTATCCGTTATTATGGATGTAAGTGCATCTACGGCAAGCATACCATCAAAGGAGCTGTACCTGTTTTTATGCCCGTTACTGTCCAGCCAAATAACTTCATAATATTGTTGGGACCAATGTAGTAGGGATTGCTTAAAACTTACAATGTCCGGAACTGTAAATGATACCTTTTTTCGCAAAGATTTTTAAATTTGTGATAAGAATGTTTCCAAAGCATTTTTGTGGGCTTCGGCAAGCTCGGGATCGGTTATCCCCTTTGCCGTGTCAAAGGTATGATTAAAGGACGGTAAAGAAAAAGAGGCTATAATTTCGCCCCCAAATCGGGGCAAAATTCCCTTGACCACTTCCAGGGAGCCGGAGCCTCCCCTTCTACCTCCCGAACAGGACATTAAGAAAATCTTTGTGTCGGCCAAGAACCCCCTATCCATCCGGGACAACCAATCCAATACGTTTTTAAAAAAAGCGGAAGGATTACCGTTGTGTTCATTTACGGAAATGATAAGGGCATTGGCATGGCCTATCCTATCCTTTAGCTCCCGCAATAGATCGGAATACCCTTCTTCCCTTTCCAAGTCCTCACTAAAGACAGGAAAGTTATAGTCGGCCATATTTAGAAGCTCAACCTCATGCCCTTTAACAAGGGAGGTAGTGTACCTTACTAATTTATAGTTAATGGAGGTGCTGGAATTACTTCCGGCAAATGCCAATATACGGGCCATTTTGATTATTTAAATGTTTGCGCAACGAAAATACCGTAAAATAGATTGAATTGCGAGGAAATTGTATAATTTTGCACACGCAAACATCCAAACCTACTGTTTTACAAGTATATAGGGTGTACATAAAAGTTAATATGGGCAACAACGACCTGAGATTGTATTTTATTGATGCCATAAGGGCATGGGCCATCCTTATGATGTTACAGGGGCATTTTGTGGATGGATTGCTGGATAATGCTTTTAGGGATAATTCCAATACGGTTTATTCTGTGTGGAAATATTTTAGGGGGGTTACGGCACCGGTCTTTTTTACGGTTTCCGGATTTATATTTACTTATCTCCTAATTAAAGGGGATAAGATCGGATTTAACAATCCAAGGGTAAAAAAGGGGGTTAAAAGGGGTTTGCAATTATTGGCTATTGGCTACTTGCTCAGATTGAATTTTTTTGGATTGTTAAGGGGCCAGATTTATGGTTCCTTTTATTTGGTAGATGTCCTGCACTGTATCGGCCTTTCCATTTTGGGGATTGTCGGTATTTACCTTCTGACCATTTCCAGAAATAAATATCTGTTCCCAGGGGTGTTATTGGCCATTACCTTGGTTTTATTTGTCCTGGAACCCAACTATAAGCAATACGCCCATGTTTATATGCCGGAATTGCTTGCCAATTACCTGACCAAGGCCAATGGGTCCGTGTTTACCATAATGCCATGGTTTGGCTATGCTACCATAGGGGCCTTTATGTCCGTGCTGTTCAACAGGTTCAAGAATTTTAAGTATTTATATCCTGCCGCCATTACGGGTTTTACCATAGTAGGCATTGGTCTATTATTTTTTTCTTCAAGCTTTTTTTTAGCGTTGTATAACTGGACGGGAGTGCTACTATTTTCCAAAGTTTATTTTAACAACTATCTGTTTATACGTTTGGGAGACGTTTTCTTGGTATTTGCCGTATTTATGCTGTTCAGAAAATTTATGGGAAATAGTACCGTGCTGAAGATCGGGCAAAGTACCCTATCCGTTTATGTGATCCATTACATTATATTGTACGGAAGTTTCACCGGTATTGGGCTGTACTATTTTTTTAACCATAGTCTCTCCCCTACCATCGTAATCCCTGGTGCCCTTGTCTTTATGTTGGCAACTACTTTATTGGCGCTACAGTATGAAAGGAATAAAGGGTATTTAAAACTGCAAATGTCCACCGCTTTCAAGGCCGTTCAATTAAAGGGAGAATCCTGGTTGAATGAAGAAGGTTTTCCCCTGTTAAAAGTGTTTGTACTAAAAACCAAGCTAATATTGCTACGCTTATTTAGAATGGTAAAAAATTAGTAGTTCTATCTTTTTACTACATATGTTTGACTTATTTTCGTTCAAAAAACATATAGATGAGCGAGACGAATAAAAGATTCTCACCAATTGCGGTAGAATTGGAGAAGGATAAAAAATATAAGTGGTGTACTTGTAGCCATAGTAAGGTTCAACCATTTTGTGATGGTTCCCACAAGGCGGAAAATGCTTCTCCCCCTATGTTCTTTGTTGTTGAAGAGGATAGAAAGGCCCATTTATGCACTTGTAAATTAACAAAAAATCCACCATTTTGTGATGGTACCCACAAATTATAAACATAATTTACATCCAGTTGGGCCATAGTAGGGAATGATTATAATGAAAATGCAAATCCCCGTTAGATTTTGTCTAACGGGGATTTTTTTTATCATTTGTTCAATATTTAAACGTGAAGGGCCCTGTTATCGGTAGCAGCCAAAGCGGCTTCTTTCACCGCCTCTGCAAAAGTTGGATGTGCGTGGCTCATTCTGGAGATATCCTCGGCGGATGCCCTAAATTCCATTGCCGTAACTGCCTCGGCAATTAAATCGGCCATACGGGCCCCTATCATATGTACCCCCAAAACTTCATCGGTCTCCTTATCTGCCAATATTTTAACAAACCCATCCAGATCCATACTGGCCCTGGCCCGTCCCAGGGCACGCATAGGAAACTGACCTACTTTATAGGCTACTCCGGCCTCCTTAAGTTCCTCTTCGGTTTTTCCAACTGCGGCCACTTCCGGCCAAGTGTAAACCACTCCAGGAATAAGGTTGTAATCTATATGTGGTTTTTGTCCCGCCAATATTTCGGCCACAAAGGTTCCCTCCTCTTCGGCCTTATGCGCCAACATGGCTCCCCTTACCACATCGCCAATGGCATAAATATTGGAAACATTGGTCTGTAAATGTTCATTTACCGCAATGGTGCCGTTCTTTTCCAGTCCAACACCGGAAGCTTCAATGTTCAATCCATCGGTAAAAGGCCTTCTTCCCACGGAAACCAGGCAATAATCTCCTTTAAACGTTATCTCCTCCCCTTTTTTGTCCTCTGCCATAACAATTACTTCCTTGCCTTTGGCCGTTACCGATTTCACTTTATGGGATAAATTAAAATTCACCTTTTGTTTCTTCATTACCTTCAACAATTCTTTTGAAAGTGCCCCATCCATTCCGGGAATAATCCGATCCATATATTCGATCACCGTTACCTCTGCCCCCAATCTTTTGTATACCTGACCCAATTCCAATCCTATTACGCCACCACCTATAACGATAAGGTGTTTGGGGATTTCCTTTAGTTTTAGGGCCTCTGTAGATGTAATAATGCGCTCCTTGTCCAATTTGATAAAGGGCAGACTGGATGGTTTGGATCCTGTGGCTATAATTATGTTTTTTGCCTCAATGGTCTCAGTTTTGCCATCGTTCTTTTTTATGTTGATGTGGGTAGCATCCTTAAAGCTCCCCAGGCCTTCATATACCTCAATCTTATTTTTGTCCATCAGGAACTTTACCCCCGCACAGGTCTGATCTACCACGGCTTGTTTCCTGCCGATCATTTTCTCAAGGTTGATCTTGATTTCTCCGGGAATTTCAATTCCATGATCTTCGAAATGTTTTACGGCATCTTCGTAATGGTGGGAAGAGTCCAATAAGGCTTTGGATGGGATACATCCTACATTAAGGCATGTACCGCCCAAAGTTGCATATTTTTCTATTATTGCAGTCTTCATTCCTAACTGGGCACAACGGATAGCTGCAACATATCCACCTGGACCGGAACCTATAATGGCTACATCGTATCGGGTCATATTATTAAGGTATTGAAAAAATTAGTTTCATTATTTTAATTACAAAAATACGAATGTTTTATTGTTGGACAACATTCATAGTGCATGGTATATAAACGTATTAGGGACTGTATTTTGTTGATTAAGAAGTAGGATACTTTAAAACCTTTGAAGGCCAGGGTGTACTATAGGGTTTGCAGAAGCGATATCAAAATCGTAATATTACGAAGAAACTAATAGCTTCTAAATGCAGAACCTGAGCACCAATCCCGCTGGCCCTGAAAATGAACATATTGTAGAAAATAAGGAATTAAGGTTGTGGCAAGCCCTTATCCCGGTATTTCTTTTGATGATGATGTTGGCCTATAATATCTTTTATGCGGACGGGGCATGGTTTGGCGAATATTCCAATCAGATCATATTATTATTGGGTGGTGCTATTGGTGCCATAGTCGGGTTTTTCAATAAGACTTCCGTAAAAACCATGGGACTCGAAGTCTTGGAAAATCTAAAAAGCGTTCTTGTCCCCATCATGATCTTATTTTTGGTAGGGGCATTGGCTGGTACTTGGTTGGTGAGCGGTGTTATCCCTGCCATGGTATATTATGGTCTGCAAGTTTTGAATCCCTCCATTTTTTTACCGGCTTCGGTAGTAATAGCCGCCATTATTTCTTTAGCAACAGGTAGTTCTTGGACTACTTCCGCAACGGTAGGCATTGCACTTGTTGGTATTGGGACCGCTTTGGGCATTTACCCGGGTATGATTGCAGGAGCTGTAATATCCGGAGCTTATTTTGGGGACAAGATGTCCCCTTTGAGCGATACCACCAATCTGGCACCTGCCATGGCGGGGACCGACCTGTTTACCCATATAAAATACATGGCCATTACTACGGTACCTACCATTTTGATAACGTTGGGAGTTTTTACTGTCATCAGTTTAAATGTAGAGACTTCGGGGAGCGCGGATGTAAGTGCCCTCTTGGCCACCATCAGTAATACCTTTAATATAAGCCCGTATTTATTTATTGTGCCCAGTGTGGTTATTGCGCTCATATTATTTAAGACCAGGCCATTGATCGCACTTGGTTCAGGGGTAGCTTTGGCCGGGGTTTTTGCCCTGTTTTTTCAAACAGAAGTATTAAAGACCTTATCGGATTCCAATGTAACGGCTATTTTCAATGCTATTTTTACCGATACCGCCATAGTTACGGAAAATGAAAAATTGAACGATCTTTTTAGTGCTGGAGGCATGCAAGGTATGTTGTGGACCATATTACTTATATGTTGTGCCATGATATTTGGTGGCATTATGGACGGTATTGGGGCCTTGGCCCGAATTACAAAATCCTTATTGTCCATTGCCAGTTCCGTATTTGGATTGTTTGCAAGTGCCGTAATGAGCTGTATCGGTCTAAACGCTATTGCCAGCGATCAATATCTGGCGATCGTTATCCCCGGTAAAATGTTCAAAAAAGCTTTTCATGATAAGGGATTGGCCCCGGAAAATTTGAGCAGGACCTTGGAGGATTCGGGAACCGTAACTTCCGTGTTGATACCTTGGAATACCTGTGGTGCCTATCAGTCGGGGGTACTTGGCGTTGGCGTTGGCGAATATTTTATGTATGCCATATTCAATTGGTTAAGTCCTTTTATGACCCTATTCTTTGCAGCCCTGCAGATAAAGATCAGACAGCTGAAAAC
>CBFGWQ010000087.1:0-14536 GCA_965652575.1 uncultured Arenibacter sp.
ACCTGTTAATATATTCTTAATAAAAGTGAATATCCTTGATTGTCTTTGACCCGCATTAATTTCCAGTTTAGGTAGTGGTCCAGAGCTATAAAAGAAGTACCCGTAACAGTAAGGACAATTTCCCAGAATTGGATTAAGTCAAGTCTGTCCAACCATTAAAATACAGATTCCAATATAACGGGTTTTTTCTGTTTTTTTGTAGCTCGGTCAAAGAGAAGTGGAAACAAAACCGAAACCAAAACCAAAACATATATACCATATATGGGGTTTTTAAAAAATGTAAACTATTCAAGGAAGAAAATGAAAGTATTATGGGAATAGCCTCACAATGTACAACGCAGATTATAGCATAGGAAAATAATGTAAACTTTATATGCCTTAAAGATAATTTTGATCACTTTTTTTTAGTGATATATCATTTTTTTGCAGGTAACCCTCTATGGCCATCGAGGACAATGGTAGAAATGAAAAATAATTTTTAATAATATGAAAAATCATGCTTCTGAAAAATGACATAAAATTATTATTACATCTTTTTATTATCATATAATTAGTGTTTTTAGTTATATGATGAATTAAATTTACTGAAACGGATAATTATCAGAATAAAACACATCTTTTTGTAACTGATGTAATATAGGCAATAGCTATTTAATGGTCTGGAAGATCTAAAATTGGACAATATGAAAGATAGAATAGATGAGATGGATTTTAAAATTTTAAGTTTATTGGCGGACAATGCACAGATGCCCTATACCGAGGTAGCCAAGAAGGCAGGTATTTCACCAGGTACGGTTCATGCGAGGACCAAGAAAATGATCAATTTGGGATTGATAAAGGGGGCCACCCTAAATCTGGATTACAGTAAGATTGGATGGAAAATGACCATTTTTTTAGGGGTTTATCTACGTGAAAGCTTTATGTACAAGCAAGTTATATTGGCCCTGGAGAAGGTACCCGAGGTTGTAAAAATTCACCACAGTACCGGGAAGTATGATATTTTCATTAAAATGCACGCCAGGGATAGTATGCATTACCGAAAGGTATATCAGGACACCATTTTAACCATAGACGGGATAAAAGGAGTAGAATCCTTTATGTCCGTAGAAGAGAACATGAACAGACATATTTGTTTTGAGTAATTCAGGTTTAGCGGAAAGTTCCAGGTTCAAAGTTCCAGGTTCAAAGTTTCATGTTTAAAGTTATAAAGTGTACGTTGGAATTGAGTCCAGTTCTCAATGCTAGCATCTAACGTCTAGTATCTAGTATCTCAATTCTAGCATCTCAATTCTATCATCTAGCTATAACTTTTTTTGAATTCCAAAGGGGTTGTATTTGTCTTCAATTTAAACAATCGTGAAAAATAAGCGTAATCCCGATAACCCAAAATCTCTGAAATAGTGGATAAGGAATTGCCGGAATGCACTATTAATCGTTTGGATTCCAAGATAACACGGTCCATAATTACATCTGTAGTCGTTCTGCCCAAAGTAGCCCTAACGATTCTGTTCAAATGCTTGGGCGTAATGTTCAAATGATCTGCATAATATTGGGCCGACTTTTCGGTTCTAAAATTATTCTCAATGCATTTTTCCAATAACCGCACGGTGTCCGAATAGGCCGTAGAGGTTATTTTTTTAATATTTTCTTTGTCAAGATAGTGTCTTGCCAAATCTATATAGGCCGTATTTATAAGACTTGCCAATTTTTGGGCTTTGTATGGCTTATCGGTCTTGTATTCATGATAAAGTTCCTTGAACCTCGATTCCGTAAAACCGATCTCATTGGAAGTTAATTGTAGCATGGGTTCATTTTCATAGGTATGGTAAAATGGAAATTGTTCCAGTTTGCCCTGAGATAAGTACAATTCATAAAAATCTTGGGTATGAAAGAAGATATAACCCTTGGGGGCAACTTTAAATTTCCAGTAATGGGTCTGTCCGGGTCTTAGGAAAAATACACTTCCAGCTGCTATTTTATAACTATTAAAATCTATTTCATGTATGCCCGAACCTTGGGAAAAAAGTACACATAGATAAAAATTGTGCTTATGCGGTTTGTGGAAGTGGTTTTTGTTACGCTCCAAGTGTTCGGTTATGGCATTGCAATAAAATCGGGACTGGGATATATCCGCTTCAAATTCATGGATATTTAGAATGGGTATGGTTTTCATATAATCATTATATGTCCTAAATGTACAAAAAATGGTGAATTGTATACAAGTAATATGTAATCGTTAAAGCTTAAATTTGCCAGATCAATTTTCCATTATTATGCTTATTTTATCTATTTTAAAGGGTGAATGCCCAAGTTGTAAGAAATCAAAAATCTTTGATTCAAAAGAAGATCGGTTGTTCTTTAAAATCCCTACAATGAATGAAAGGTGTAATAAATGCAATTTTAAATTTGAAAGGGAACCCGGTTTTTTCTTTGGGGCCATGTTTGTCAGTTATGCGCTTACGGCGGCCGAGTTTATCACTTTTTCCATTATTTCCTATTTTATTTTGGGCATGTCCCTCACGACTACTTTTTTTGGAGTGGTACTATTGGCCATCTTTATGAGTACCATAAATTTTAGGTTATCAAGAATTATTTGGATCTACATTTTTGCCAAAGCCAAATCCGATAAACTTCCGGCATCGGGCAAAATTTAGAGGTAATGTCCGGCGAAGGCTCTTGTGTTCAATAAATATTATTGGAATTTATGTTTTATTCTTGGGCAATTTATGGGCAGCTCTCATTTGTTCGCTATCCCAATGATTGTCATATTCAATAATCCCTCTTTTTAGATCTTCTTCCAACTGTTTTTCTTGTTGCTCTATTTCTTCCCTGGCCTTAAAGATATACTCTTCTTTAGTTTTGGGCCTATCGGAAAGACGTCTCAGGCTTTCCTCATCATATTGGATAAATTTTTGGGCTTGACGGTGTATGGTATATTTTCTAAAGCCCAAATAGTTCAGTGCATCACTGGCCATCCTAACAGAGGTATCCAAAGATTCCCGGTAAACATCCTCAACCCCCATGTTTAGTAAATCATAGGCATCGTTTCTGTTTTTAGCGCGCAGCATCAGCTTTACGTTTGGGTATTTTTCTTTGACCACTTTGGTCAAATGCCTTACGTTATCACTATTGTCGATTGCCGATATCAGAATCTTGGCCTCTGCTATTCCTGCCGATTCCAACAGGTCTATTCGAGTGGCATCTCCATAGTATACCTCGAATCCCATTTTTCTTAGAAGATCTACACGGTTGGAATCGTTGTCCAATATAGTGGCTTCAATACCATAGGATCTGAGGAACCTGCCGATAGTACTTCCAAAATGACCAAAACCTACCAAAATAACATTGTGGGTCTTTGCAATATGATCCAATGGTCTGGTTTCCATTTTTTTTGTACCAACACGCGGCAAGACGTACCGTTCATTTAAAATGCCAAGTATGGGCGTAAGGGTCATACTAAGGGCGGTTACCACCAACATCATATCTAAAGAGGCCCTATCCAGAATATTCAATTGAAAGGCAAAGGAAAAAAGGACAAAGGCAAACTCCCCAATTTGGGCCAGTCCGATCGTCAGGAGCAGGCGTTGGTCTGTCTTAAGTTTAAAAACAGTTCCGACCAAAAATAGGATCAGGGCCTTTAAAACAATTACACTAACGACCAAACCGCTAATTACTATAGGGTTATCGGCAATTACTATAAAATTGATGGAAGCACCTACCGCCATAAAGAACAGGCCCAGCAATAGGCCTTTGAAGGGTTGCAAATTACTTTCCAGTTCATGTTTAAATTCGCTGGTAGCCAATACCACTCCTCCCAGGAATGCCCCCAAGGCAGGACTGAGTCCCACCAATTCCATAAGGTAGGCAAGGGCGATAACAATAAGCAGGGCAGAGGCGGACAACAACTCCCTGAGCCTGGTTTTGGCTACCAAACGCAGCATGGGGACAAAGAAATAACGGCCTGCAAGAACTATGGTCACTACCGATAGGAAAATGGCCATAGCCTGAAAGCCCAAGGGTAAATTTTCAAGTAGATAGATATGATCCGAATGGTCGTCGGCAATATTGACTTTTTCAGTGTCGGATAACAATGGGATTACCGCCAACATAAAAATAACTATAATATCCTGAAAAAGAAGAATGGAAAACGAAGACGCCCCATAGGTAGTATCCATCAGCCCATTTTCCTTTATGGTCTGTAAGGTTATGGCAGTGGAGGAGAGGGATACTGCCATGGAAATGATCAGTGAAACCTTCCAATCGAATCCGATGGAGGCAAAAAAGAGGTAGAAAACCATCATAGTACCCAATACCTGGGCTCCCCCCATACCGATTATGGTTTTCCTCATTTGCCAAAAGCTTTTTGGTTCTATCTCCAGGCCGATCAGAAAAAGCATCATTACAACACCAAATTCGGAGAAGTGAAGTATGTCCTGACCTTCATCGCCCACAAAGCCCAAAATATATGGCCCTATCAGTATTCCGGCCATGAGGTAGCCAAGAACGGAACTCAATCCCAATTTTTTGGCTATGGGAACACAAATAATGGCCCCAGTGAGAAAAACAATTGCAGCAAAGAGTATACTACCGCTCATTTAGAAGTTACTTTAGTTAGTTGGAGCGTATCATTTAAGAACTCACAGTTATTGATCTTGCCAAAAGGAAGGCCTTGCAGTAATCCATTTATCAATTGTTCGTATTGCAGGGTGTATGTATCCAGTTCCTGATCGGACATATTATGGGTTCCCATAACCGTAAAAGGGGGAAGATATTCCATCCCACAGAGTCGGGCGGTCTGCTCAAAGGGGCGCAAAAATTCGTTTACGGAATAATTATGGTTTCCCTCGGAACAGTAAACTGCCCTGGTTCCTCCCGTAGTAATGACACTTAAACACTTTTTTGCCTGAAGTGCCCGTCCATTGGGGCCATGGGCCCATCCAAATTCCAGAACAACATCCATCCATTGTTTCATTAAGGGGGGGCAACTGTACCAATAAAAGGGATGGTGCCAAATAATTACATCATGGTCCGCCAAAAGTTTTTTTTCACCTATGATATCTATATTAAAATCAGGATAGCGCTCATAGAGGTCATGAAAGGTAACGCCCTCTTTATTTTCTATAATTTTGACCAGGGCCTTGTTTGCTCTGGACTGTTCATATTTTGGATGGGCAAACAAAATTAATATTCGTTTCATTTGCTTAAAATTTTATAATTTATTGAAAAAGAAGTAATTGCAAAATTCGTAAACAGATGTAACCACTTCGTTCCCGCCCGTACCGAAAAGGTACGTTCGGGCGGGTTCGCAAAAACCTATTTTAATCATATCGGTATGGTACGCTTAAAAAAGTTTATGCTCATTTCATGTTTTTTAAATTAATCATAAATCTTCAAAGTTGAAGTTAGTATTTATTCCAACCCTGGCAAACTTTCCTTTTTGGGCGGCCCTTCGTTTTTGGATACTATTTTGTCCAGATTATGGTCCAAGGTGGTCGGCAGTTCAAATACTTCCAACTCAAAATAGGGCAGTGCCGCCAACAAATGGTCAAAAATATCGGCCATTATATATTCGTAGTTTTCCCAACGCTTATCACTGCTAAAGGCATATATTTCCAATGGTATTCCTTGAGGGGTAGGGGCTAATTGCCTGGTCATTAAGGTCATCGTCTGGTTTATGGCGGAATGGTTTTTTAAGTAAGATTCAATATATTTTCTAAAAACCCCAATATTGGTCAAGTTTCTTCCGTTTATGGCCAATTGTTTGTCAATATGGTGTTCCTTGTTATAGGTGTCGATATTGTTGTTTCTTATTTCCAGATATTTGGAAATCAGTTGTATACCTTTTAGGGTCTCAATATTTTCTTCAGTCAGGAATTTGATGCTTTTCTGTTTTATATGAAGTGCCCGTTTGATCCTCCGGCCTCCGGAAGCCTGCATTCCCCTCCAGTTTTTGAACGAATCCGAAATAAGGGAATAGGTAGGGATAGTGGTAATGGTCTTGTCAAAATTCTGAACTTTTACCGTGGCCAGGGAGATTTCGGTTACATTGCCATCGGCACCGAATTTTTCAAAGGTGATCCAATCCCCAATGCGGACCATGTCGTTGATGCTTACCTGTATGCTGGCAACAAGGCCTAAAATGGTATCCTTAAAAATCAATAGGATTACGGCAGAGGCGGCCCCCAAGGTCGTAAAGAATGTCCAAATGGAGATGTCGGTCAATACCGCGAAAAGAGTCAGTGTACCCCCTATCCAGGCGATTATCATAAATACCTGGCTATAACTGTCCAGTGGCTTGTCCTTCATATGGGGCAGGGTCTTTAGGTAATCCTTTATACTTCGGAGCAGGCTCCTTATGAGCAACAATACCAGGATTACAGCTAGGACTTCAATGGACTTTAATATAAGGTCCTCGATATTTTCAAAATCGAGGAAGGCCAGGGGAAGATATCGGTACAACAGGAATAAAGGTACAATGTGGGCCACGTATCTGGGTACCTTGTTGGATACCAAATGATTATCAAAATTGGTCTTGGACCGCCTAGCGAACCTTACCGATAAAAAGCGCAAGATTTTCCAGAGGATATAATCTATTATTAGGGCCACTAAAATTATTCCAAGGAAAAGGATCAGGGCATTTATGTAGGCAGCCGAATCGGCTTCCAAACCGGATCGGATCAGGTAATCGTAAAGTAAACGTCTTAAACCGTTGTTCATGACCAGAATGCTATGTTGAATATTTTGCAAAAATAAGGATTGAGGTTCAGATGTAGCGGAAGTTATATAAAAAGTATAAAACAGAACCTGGCCGTATAGATTTGGTCATGCCGAATGTTAACATTTTTAAGGTCTATTTTCAAGCTGTAGTTAAGATAGCATATAAATTGGAAAATCCTGCTGTTTTATTGAGGGATAGGTACTTCTAAATTTGTAAGTGTACCCTTTAAATATGGCGTTATAAAATGCCCATTAGAATTAATTTCAAACCAACCGACTTTATTGGCACCGCCAAAGGGTATAATACCCCGAGGCTTGCTTCGAAATTAAAAATTTGTTTCCGACCAATGCCTCGTGGGCCTGCCTTTGTCGGCAGACAGGCTTGCCAAGGTAGTTTATTATATGGGTATTACATATGACTTATAAAGAATCTGTCTGCCGGACCAGGCAGGCAATAAAAATAAACAGATGAAAAAAATAAATTTTTATCCCAAGACATGGCAGGTGGTCCCTCTTTTATCCGATAGGTACCAATTGGACTCCGATGGAAAATGTATTAAGGATTTGGTATTGCACAATAGCTATGCCACGGATATGAAAGTGTCCGAAATGGAATTGAACATTACCAAGTTTTCGGCCATGGATACCAAGGGACAGGAGCATTTTATTGCGGACTTTCCAGGGCGGACCGCCATACCCATTAAAGGTATGCATACCGGTCTTTTTCTAAAATCAAAAAGCGTTCTTGGCCTGGCACCGGGTTCTTATAGTGCATTTAGATTTTATCTTGCAAAATCGGGGAGCAGAATTACCTATAACGATAGATATCAAGAAGGTGCGGACGGAATTAAATACTTGGATTTTGAGATAGCGAACGGATTGACTATAGCAGGGGGGGAGTCACCGGAAGCCATTTTCCGGTTCGATTTTGTACCCTTTAAAACGATGGGATTTTTTAAATCCATTGCACAGATTTTTAAAGGCCATGGAGTGCTTTCGGGCAAATTTGCGCACCCATAGGGACGGTGGTCCAAAACTTTCGTTGAACCTGGCATTCCATTGGTTTTTAGTTGATTGAAACTAAAATCATCAATACTATCAAGGACCCCAGGACATAAATATTGTTTTGAGGGTTTTATGTTTGTCTTTCACCGTTTTTATGGATAGTTGTAAATAGTTCAGTGCGATCGACAGCTGATAATTATCATAGTTGTAACACAAGAATTCCCGAACTTTGTTCATTGCACCCATCCCGGTCAACAAACTATAGAGGAAATATGTGGAATGCCTTTTTTCTTAGTATCTATTTACTTATTGCTTTTGCCATTATTATAAGTATACTTTTGCACGGTGCCAGACCTTCAAAAAGTTTGGCCTGGATGCTGGCCATTTTTACCATACCCGTGGGCGGTATGGTCCTTTATCTACTTCTGGGCAGGAATCGGAGAAAGAACAAGTTGTTGAAATTAAAAAAGAAAGCTTTTTTAAATTTACCTGAACCCTTGATCCAGCACATGGCTTCCATGAACGGGAAGTACCAAAAACTGATGACCTTGGTTTACCGAAATTCACATTTTCCTCCTACGGACAATAATGATCTCCGATTGTTGAAAGATGGAAAAACGACTTTCGAATCTATCTTCGAGGCCTTGGAAAATGCCCAATATCGGATACATCTACAGTATTATATTTTTGAAGAAGGGGAACTTGCGCAGAAGCTATTGCAGCTTTTTGAACGTAAAATTGCGCAAGGGGTGGAAGTGAGGATGATCTATGATGGTATCGGCAGTTTTTCATTGAGCAATGCCTATTTGAAAAAATTAAAGAGTATTGGGGTAGGGGTATATCCTTTTCTGCCGTTCAGGTTCGGCCGTTTTTTTTCTTCCTTAAACTATAGGAACCATAGAAAGATTATTGTGGTAGATGGTAAAGTGGCATTTACAGGAGGAATCAACGTCTCCGATAAATATTTGAAAGGTGATGTGGAACTGGGCAACTGGCACGATATGCACCTTATGTTGGAAGGTACCGCTGCAAGTCATTTGGATTTTGTTTTTGCAATGGATTGGTACCTGGTCTGCCAAAAAACAATTCCTGTACTGCCTTTGGACACGGATAAGGTTGCCCTTGGAAAAAATGAAGGGAAACTGGTCCAAATTGTCTCCGGGGGGCCGGACGATGATTTTCCTTCGTTGGAACAGACCTATTTTACAATGATCAATAAGGCGAAAAATTATCTCTTTATTACCAACCCTTACGTTATTCCCGGGCAGGCTATGATGCAGGCCTTACAGACCGCCGCATTGGGAGGTGTGGATATACGGTTAATGGTTTCCGAGAATGCGGACAACAAAATAGTAAGTTGGAGTGTACGGTCCTATTTTGAACCCCTCCTAAGATCCGGTGTCAAGATCTATTTATTTCCCGACGGATTTTTACATAGCAAAATTATTGTAAGTGATGATGCCATTGCTACCATAGGTACGGCCAATTTGGATGACAGGAGTTTTGAACAGAACTATGAAGTAAATGCCATTGTTTATGATAGCTCTTTTGCACAGTTGTTGAAGGAGGATTTTCTCAGTGATGCCTACTCAAGCAGAATGTTGGTCTATGAAGATCATATAAAGAGACCTTGGGGAGAAAAACTGAAGGAAGGTTTTGGAAAAGTGTTTAGTCCGTTGTTATGAAGCTATAGTTTTTATGGTCCCAGTTCATTCCTGTTCGGTTTCCCTTCTTCCCAACTATTTAGATTTTCAAAAGTAACTTCCGCAATATTGGCCAGTGCCTCTTTGGTTATAAAGCCTTGATGGGGTGTAAGCAATACATTGGGAAAGGATAATAATTTTATTAATTGTCTATCTTTGATTCCTTCGGAAGAATTATCCTTAAAGAACGATCCTATTTCCTTTTCATAAACATCTGTGCAATAGCCCCCAATAGCTTTTTTCTCCAGAGCATCGATCAATTCTTTAGTTTCCACCAAGGCCCCTCTTGCCGTATTTATTAAAATAGTTTCCGGTTTCATGAGGGTCAATTTTTGTTTGTTTATCAAATAATGGCTCTCTTGGGTGAGTGGAATGTGAAGGCTTATTATATCGGATTGTTCGCAAAGCTGGTTCAATGAAGTATAGGTAAGATTATATAATTGGATAAGTTTATAGTTAGGTTTAAGGTCGTGGGCCAATATCCTGCAACCAAAACCATACATAATCTTTGCCATTACACTGCCAATTTTTCCAGTTCCAACTATACCTATGGTCTTTCCGTTCAGATCGGATCCCATGAGGTTGTTTTGAAGAAAATTATAGGAGCGTACCTGCCTATCTGCTAAAATAATCTTCCGGTTAAGTGCCTGTAATAGGGCAACGGCATGCTCGGCAATGGAGTAGGGGGAATATTCCGGGACATTGGCCACCTTGAGCCCATATTTATGTGCAGCTTTTAGATGCACGTTGTTATATCCGGCCGAACGCAGGCTAATATAGCGAACCCCCAAGTCCGACAACTTTTCCAAAACCAAAGAGGAGGCATCATCACCGGAAAATATGGAAACCGCTCTATGGCCAAGAGCTTGGATGGCCGTCCCGGAATTTAAGGCATCTTTTGTATAGCTTACCTTATGCCGGTTTTTATTGGCATTGTTTAAAAATGGGATTTCAAAATCTTTGGCACTATAGACCAGTAACTTCATTTTTTCCTTCTTTGATAAAAATTAGATCTTGGTCTTCCATGGCCATTACTACAAGTTTTATGTAGTCCTTTATGGTCTTTTGTATGTTCTTGGGGTCGGAGATGTCTATACTTCCCCTCCAGATCATTGATCTTTCCTTGCCTTCACAAATACAGTACAGTGTGGTCTCGGCATGGTAAACCGTAAACCTGTCATAATATCCTTGATCGTAATAGATATCCTGGTGACTTAGATAATCGTCATTGAACCTGCCCTGGTAATTGTTCCATCTGGAAATGGATTTCAAAAAGCTTTCCTTATCCTCCGACCCAACGACTTTGGTAAACAATATGGCATCAAAATCCTTGTCCAGTAAACTTTGTTCCACATTGTCCAGTTCTTTTTCGGTCTTGCGGGAGTCGGTAAAGGAAACGTCAAAAACATCAAGGCTTCGCATGGCCTCAACATTTCGCTTGCTAAATTCTTCCTGCATTTTGGTTTCAAAATCCGTTCTGGCCTCCGGGTTGGAGGCCATACCTACTATCAGCACCTTATTGGCGTTGAATAGTACAATATCCGGGTTTTTCCAGTTTTCGACCAAACTCGTGGAAGAACATCCCGTTAATACTATTGCGGATAGGATTAATATTTTTTTCATGGTATGGGCCTTTGTAGTTTAGGGAACGGTTGCCAAGGTAGCGGAAGTACCTGTGAAATAATATGACGTTGGTCAGTTATGCCATTATTCCGCTTCCGGTTCGTTCATTATGAGAATATTTCCGGTATAGTTGAAAATTTCACTTTTCAGATTTTGGTAATCCCCCAGACAGGCATCTACCTCCAATTGTAGACGATCATTTTTTTTATTATTCCCTGTATTGATGGAGCTTTCCGGGGTATCCAAGCTAGCTCCCAAATTGTTTTCGAGCATCGAGATTTTGGCCCTTACGGCCGTATTTCTTTTTTCGATACGCCCCAAACGGGTTTTGTAACCCTGTAAACGTTCAAAAAGGTTGGGAACATGGGGTTTAAAGGCATTGGAATCCAATAGACGTTTTATAAAAATAATTTCGTCATCCATTAATTGAAACTTTGTTTTCCATTGCTGGATTTTCCAGTGCAATAGGGGAACATTGTTCCCGTTATCCGGGGCAGTATTTTTATTTTCCATTTTTTATGGTCTTGGATAAAGTTAAGAACTTTTAAAAATGCAACAATGGGATTTGTCATTTGGGTTTTAAATAATTATTTTTTTAATGTCGTTGAGTTTCGGAATATGTACGTTCCAGCCATGAACATCCCTGATCTTTACCCTAAAGGCATCAAGGGAAGTAGGTTCGCCATGGATAAGGAATACTTTTTCAGGAATATTTTCAATGTCCCCCATCCAATGTAACAACTCGCTTTGATCGGCATGGGCCGATAGACTTTCCAAGTGATGGACCTTGCCCTTTACCGGATAATATTTTCCGAATAGTTTTATTTCATGGGCCCCTTCCAAGAGTTGGCGCCCACGGGTTCCTTCCGCTTGGAAACCTACTAATAGAACCGATGTTGATGGTAGGTCTATCCACTGTTTTAAATAGGTAAGTACCCTGCCCCCGGTAACCATACCGCTTCCTGCAATTACAATTTTGGGCCTGGGGTCGTCAATGGTCTTCCAAGTGTCCGCATAGGAGGTTATAATATTAAAATGACTGCACATGGCCTTATACTCGTTCATGGGCATTTTGTGCCAATGGGGAAATTGTTCAAAAACGGATAGTACATTATTGCCCATGGGACTATCAATAAAAATGGGAATATTGGGGATACTGTTTTTTTTATACAACCTCCAGAGCAGGTACATTAAAGATTGCAGTCGCTCTACGGCAAAGGAAGGGATGATCAGGTTTCCCCTTTCCCGAATAGTTGTTTTAACAAGATCGCCAAGTATTTTTTGTACATTTTCCTCAGGATGTAATTTATTTCCATAAGTGCTTTCCACGAAAAGGTAATCGGCCCATTTTGGGCGTTCCGGTGCCTTCAATAGGTTGTCATGGAGCCTACCTATATCTCCGGAAAAAACGAATAATTTCCCGAAGATTTCCAATTCTATAAAGGTCGCTCCTATGATGTGTCCGTTATATCTGAATTTGAAACGTATATTATCCGAAAGGGTTATCCAAACGTTCTCTTCAAGGGATTCGAATAATTCAATGGTACGCTCCGCATCTTTTATGGTGTATAATGGCAATGCCGGGCTATGCTTGCTATATCCTTCCCTATTGGCCTGTTCGGCTTCTTCTTCATGTATCTTGGCACTGTCCAGAAGAATAATTCGAGTAATGGCCAAAGTGGGGGCAGTACCCACAATTTTTCCTTTAAAGCCTTCCCTTAATAATCTGGGCAGGTATCCCGTATGGTCCAGATGTCCGTGCGTTAATAGGACCAAATCTATTTTGGGGACATCTATGGGCAGGGAACTCCAGTTTTGTTGTCGGAGTTCTTTAAGTCCTTGGAACATGCCGCAATCGACCATGATGTTCAATTCAGGGGTTTCCAAATAGAATTTGGAACCTGTAACCGTTCCTGAAGCACCCAAGAAATGGATTTTGATAGTATCCATGGTTTACTGGTTACAAAGTTGTTTGATTTCTTCAAGAATTTTTTCCTTTCTTGTATTGGAGATTCCCAAATGGTCCAAAAAAAACCTGTCCTTCCAAAGTTGTCTGCACAACACCACGTCCCTACCCAAAAGAAATTGTTTTTCCCTATTGCTGAGCAGTGTGGATACGGTGATGGGGTATAGCCCCAGGCGATCGATACGGTCCTTAAGTCCATCATTTAGAGGTAGGTCCCAGCTCAATAGATATAGTCCGGCGCATTTCCCATAGGCTATGGCATCGGCCGTAAACCTGGTATTGGTTACTACCCAACCTATATCCATTTTTTTGGTTTCATTTTTTTTGGTGGCCCAATGTGCCTTTACGTCCTTATATCTGGAATGGATGTAGAGGGGAATCTTAACGTTGCAGTTTCTTCCTTCCTCCGAGTGGAATTTACATTCTATAATGGTGATGGTTCCATTTTTTTCTGCAATTACATCAATTTCATGGGTTACACAGATACCGCTCATAATTTCGTCCACACGGGTTTGGTAGCCCGAATACTCCAGGATGGCGGCTACAAAACGCTCAAAGGGAAATCCGGTAGGGCCCAATTCGTAGAGTGCTTTTTTTAATTTATATTTTGAAGCAAAGACCGATTTGTTTTTTTTTAACAATGCATAGGCCCTGTTGTAGATTTCCTTTGTGGATATCCCCTCATAAAGTTCATCTTTTACCTTGGATACGATTTTTTCCACAATATCATGGTCCGCACCACTGTGTTTAAGGGAGTTGCGAAGTTTGTCCAAAGAAAAGTTGGTCCGTTCCCCCGAGGATTTTAGAATCTCAATGTTCACAGGTTCATACATATTTCTGTAGGGTTATTGAAAAGATCCAAATACTTTTCCATTATTATTTGGTTTTATAAAAGCAGTTAAAACCGATATTGCCCCGAGGTAGTTTATTTATATTGGGGGTTAAAAAAGTCCCTTACCAATGCCTTGGTCTGGTTCTCGGTCATACTGTCGGCCTTGGTGACCGTTTTTACTTTGCCCGCCAGGTCTTTGTAGTGTTCCAAAAGTTCTTTTCTAAACTTTTCATTGGTATCTGCCGGACCAAAAAGCGCTATGGCATCCGCATCCGCTATGGCATCTGCAAGTTTTTTAAAATATGCTTTTAGCTGTGCTTTCTCCCTTTCCAGATAGGTGCGATCATGTGTAATATCCTGGGTTGCACCGGATTTTACCCTTGGTCCTGAGCTACCTTTGCGATTAAAAAATTCCATTTCCGAAAAAATGGTTTCCAAATTATCTTCTTCGTCGTACAAACGGACAATATGGGCTTTTTCCCTATCCATCCATATTCCAATATTTTTCATGCGTTTGAATTTTTGTAATTATTTGAAAATAAACTAATTAAAAAATTGAGAACGTATGTAACCGCTACGCTTTCACATTAAAAATTTTAAACATTGCCTCCCGATAGCAATCGGGATGTGAAGTAATTTTTAAAATTTATTAATGTTCGTTTCATCTGTTTATTTTTATTTGTTTTTAAT
>CBFGWQ010000088.1:0-14395 GCA_965652575.1 uncultured Arenibacter sp.
TATCTATGGAGTATCTATGGCTTTGGCCCGTCCAACAGGTTTTATTGGTATTCATGAATGCGCTGCATTTGGGCGATGCAAAAAATGAACAGGACATGAATCCGGGATAGAAAATTCTATCTTTTTCCAATTCACACACAACTTTTGATACTGATCCAAAAGATACCCCTACGATAAGAATAGAAAACAAAAAAGTTCCACTTAATAGCGGAACTTTTTAATCCTTTATAAATCCAAGTGGATCTAGATTTCCTCCTTATCCCTTAAACCTTGGATATATTGGGCTTTCTGAATCTTCGCTCTGTTCTCCACAGATGGCTTGGTAAACTGCTGACGTTTTCTCAACTGTCTCATTGTACCTGTCTTGTCGAACTTACGCTTGAAACGCTTTAAAGCTCTATCTATGTTTTCTCCTTCTTTTATCGGTATTATTAACATGGGCAATAACCTCCTCTCTTTTGTGATTAAGGCTGCAAATATATGCCTTAAAAATGAATTACAAATAATTATTCCAAAATTTTTCTTGCAATGACTACTTTCTGTATCTCTGTCGTACCTTCCCCAATAGTACACAACTTGGAATCCCTATAGAATTTCTCTACGGGGAAATCTTTGGTAAACCCATAGCCACCATGTATTTGCACTGCCTCGTTGGCCACTTTTACACATACTTCCGAAGCATACATTTTGGCCATAGCCCCCAGTTTGGTAACATTACGACCTTCATTTTTAAGAAAGGCGGCTTTGTGCAAAAGCAGTTCCGAAGCTTCAATTTCGGTGGCCATATCCGCCAGTTTAAAGGAAATACCTTGAAATTGACTAATTGGCTTTCCAAACTGTACCCGCTCCTTCGAATATTTCAGGGCAGCTTCATAAGCACCCTTGGAAATCCCCAAGGACAATGCCCCTATGGAAATTCTTCCCCCGTCCAATATCACCATGGACTGTACAAATCCTTCCCCTACCCCTCCTAATCTATTGGAGTCCGGAATTTTACAGTTATCAAATATCATTTCGGCCGTTTCACTGGCCCTCATTCCGAGTTTGTTTTCTTTTTTTCCACTGCTAAAACCAGGGGTTCCCTTTTCCACTACAAAAGCGGTCATACCACGACTATCCCCTTTCTCCCCTGTTCTTACGATCACTACGGCAATATCCCCACTCTTCCCGTGGGTGATAAAATTCTTGGCTCCGTTCAATATCCAGGATTCGCCTTCCCGGACCGCAGTGGTACCCATGCCCCCCGCATCCGAGCCGGTATCGTGCTCCGTAAGGCCCCAGGCACCGATCCATTCGGCAGTAGCCAATTTTGGTATCCATTTTTTCTTTTGGTCCCCATTTCCAAAACTAAGGATATGGTTGGTGCATAAGGAATTATGCGCCGCCAACGATAATCCAATGGAGGGATCTACCTTGGAGATCTCTTCAATAATGGCCACATATTCATGATAACCCAAGCCGGAACCACCCAGTTCTACCGGAACCAAAACGCCCATAAAACCCATTTCCCCAGCCTTCTTAAAAACCTCAACAGGAAAGGTCTGTGCTTCATCCCACTCCATTACATAGGGCCTAATATACTGTTCAGCAAACTCCTTGGCAGAGGCAGCCACCATTTGTTGAGTTTCAGAGTAATCAAAACTCATTTTAGAAAAGGTGTCGATAACCATGTATTAGCAATTTTTTTTATAATTGCAAATATAACTTAATTATATCTAATCTTTCCGAAGGGAAATCTTCGATTTCCTTTAATTCATCAAATGAAGCTATCTGCCCATTGGCCTCCCTATAAGCTACAATACGTGCTGCCAATTCATAATTTATGTAAACCAGTTTCGAAATATTCCTTGGAGAAGCTTGGTTAATATTGATTTTTGCTATGGGTACACTTTCCAAAATCCTAAAGTCTTGAAGGACCCTTTCTACCACCTCGGGCTCCAGACCATAGACGTGGCCCAATTGTTCCTCCACCAAAAAACCTCCCAAAAGGTCCCTAAACTTTACAATGCGTTGGGACAGAATATCCCCTATTCCTTTAACAGCCCTTAATTCTTCTGCCGTAGCCCTGTTAAGATCCTTGACCTTACCACTATTGGAGGTGTCCGGAAGGGACCCGGACGCCAAAGGCCTTATAGCATGGGACCCAGCACCAACTGTTGATCTTTTGTTCACTTTATTCGTCCATTCCGGAAATTTAAAATAAGGTACCAGACTTTCCAACAGGGAGTCCGATACCAAGGTTACCTTTTGAAATTCCTCAGCGGAATCAATAAACTGGTTACCCGCCCTAAAGACATGCAAACGGTCTATTTCCACAGGGGACATTCCTAAAATGTACCCTTTATAATCGGTTATAAAATTGGGGTTAAACGGATACATGGCCATCGAATCCTTTTGTTGATTACGATTTCTAAGCGCATCTATTTCGGCTTGGTATTCCCCATCCAATGTTAGGGAATTGACCGTTTCCACCACAGGATACGATTTAACAACAAAATATACTATCTGAAAAATAACTATGGGAAGCAATAAAAAGAAAATCCCACTTCGCTCCTGTTTATTGAACTTAAAGTGGGATTTAAACAATTTTCTGTTCACGGGTGAAATTTTACGCCTTCTTCATTTTCTTGAAAAGCATATTGGCCTTAAGTTTTACCAAATAATCATCAAGATCTTTTTTAACCTCCCCGGACATCAGATAAAGTCCTATAATATTGGGGAAGGACATGGCCAAAATCATCATATCCGAAAAATCCAATACTGCACCCAAACTCACCGATGCACCTACCACCACAAAAATCAGGAACAACATTTTATAGACAAATTCAACCTTTTTACTTTTTCCAAAAAGATAGGTCCAGGCCCGCATCCCATAGTAGGACCATGAAATCATGGTTGAAAAGGCAAACAGGAACACTGCCAAGGCCAGGACATAAGGAAACCAGGAAAGCACACTTCCAAAGGCATCAGAGGTCAATTGGGCACCTGCCATTCCCTCCACTTCGTGCATTCCCGTAAATATTAATACCAAGGCGGTCAAAGTACATACCACCACCGTATCTATAAATGGTTCCAGGAGTGCTACAAATCCTTCCGAAGGAGGGTGGTTTGTCTTGGCCGTACTATGTGCTATGGCAGCGGAACCTACTCCGGCCTCATTGGAGAACGCGGCCCTCTGAAAGCCAACGATCAAAACGCCGATAACACCGCCTTTAAGTGCACTTGGACTAAAGGCCCCATCCACTATGGCAGCAAATGCAGGACCAATATTTTCAATATTGATAATGATTACCGTTAAGGCCGCCAGAATATAGATAGAGGCCATAATGGGAACCACCCTTCCGGTTACATTGGCTATACTATTGATCCCCCCTATGATTACCACACCTACCAGTATTGCCGTAATTATTCCAAACCAAAACCCATTGCCCTGTAAGGCCGGAAACTGTCCGGAAAGCTGTTCAAAAGATTGGTTGGCCTGAAACATATTTCCACCTCCAAAGGAGGCCCCTACTGCCAATACCGCAAATAGACCTGCAAGCACCTTCCCCAAACCTTTTAAATTCCTTTTCTCCAGGCCATAGCGCAAATAGTTCATTGGCCCCCCAAAAACACGGCCATCAGGAAGTATGTTACGGTATTTGACCCCTAAGGTGCACTCCACAAATTTAGAGGACATTCCAAGAAGGCCACAAACGATCATCCAAAATGTGGCACCGGCACCTCCCAAGGAAACGGCTACCCCTACCCCGGCAATATTGCCCAGACCGACGGTACCGGATACGGCTGTTGCCAAAGCCTGAAAATGGGTTACCTGTCCCGGGGCGTCCGGATCATCATATTTCCCTTTCGCCAGATCAATGGAATGCCTAAATCCCCTTAAATTGATAAAGCCCATTCTCAACGTAAAGAATATAGCTCCTATTACCAACCATATTACTATAAATGGAATGGCCTTTTGTTGTGGATCGCCATTGGGATGGGTAATAATAACGGGATCATCGTACTTAATCTCGGCCAAAAAATGCGCTCCCTGTTCAATTATATGCTCCGAGTTCTCGGAATTGTATATAACCCCACCTTCCTTGGCCAAATATTTTAATTCGCCGCTGACGGGCGACGTTATTGTTTCGGTGGTTCCATTACTTTTAGCAATTATTGCTATATCGTCCCCTTGTTTTACTTTTTGTCCTTCGGGTTTCAACCATTCCTTTAAGATAAACTTATCCTTTGTTTCGGGAGACCAACCTGGAATACCGATACGCTTCACATCCGCATACACTATGGGATCATAAATACCAACAGCGGCAAAAGGATCCCAAAAAAGAACGGATCCCAAAGCACTTACGGCAGGTGTCATAACTCCATTGAAAAATTCGGTAATGGCCTGGGTAGGCACTCTGTACTGCTTTGTAACCTGTAACCCTTTGGCATCGGTAATTATAACCGTATAGGGAAGACCTTCGGTAAGATTAGTGGCTTCATTGGCGGTCATTGGGGTATTCTGATTGCTCCACTTGTATTGATAGGGCGGGGCACCACCATCGACCTCCAACTTAATAACGCCATCATTGATATTGTTCGAAGGATTGTAAATGGACTCTTTTACAATAAGTTCCTGGGAAAATAACACAAACGAGAAAAGTAAAAAAATGGAAGATATATATTTCTTCATAAGCAGCTTGAAAAGTTAATTTTTGTTGGTTTAGCTTTAAATATCCCAGCAATATCCTAAAAATAATCCTTGAAATCAAATATTATTGTATATATACCCGATCCCATGGTTCATAACAAAATTTAATTCCCTAAGATTCTCCTCAATTTTACCCCTCCCGATAGCGGCTATCGGAAAGTTTTTTTATAAACTTTTTCCCTGACCCCTCCGTCACGCCCTTTTGGGACACCTCCCTTTTCCACAGGGAGGTGCTTTTTTTCATTCTATTTTTATTTGTCCCTCGTTTCCGCTCTTTTTTAGCTCCCCTCTTTGCCAAAGAGGGGTGGCCAACTTATTGGCCGGGGAGATTCCGTTCCCCTAAATACCATTATTTTATATCCAAATTTATAGTTTAACTGCAACCCATCTCCATATTCCCCGAACAAAAAGACCATGAACAATATAGGCGGCACCCAATACATTCAGGGGTAAACCACCTCGGGGCAAGCCTATCTGTCCGACAAAGGCAGGCCCGCCTGAACGGAACGGGCAGGCAAACGTCGGAGCACCTGCCTGCGGTAGGCCCGTCCGACTGGTACGGGGGGACAGGTTTAAATATCGATTATCAAGTAAAAAGACCCAACAGGACTATAGGTCAAAAACAGAAGTTCTTTTAGTATATACCAAATCCTTAATCCTTAGCCAAAATGCCATAAACAAATAAAGGGCAAATCCAAAGCCCAAAGTAACAAAAGTCAGATATATAAAGGAGGTACGAACTACCCTGGTACGTATGCCCAAACGCTCGGCTATTCGCCTACAGACCTCAAATCCCCTTTTCTGAAAATAATAAAGTAAGGTATAGAAAATGTTCATGCCCTAAAATTAAGGTTTTCTATTTAATAACTGATGCCCCACGGCACATTGCAAACATTTATTTTTGGTACAATATTCATTGTACAACTGGATTACGGCCTGACTTTCCTTGGCCGAGGGGAATTGTATATTGAGCGCCCTGAACCTTGAAATAACCGTATTGTTTTCTGATACCAAATCCGAAATAATATCCAATATCTCTTCCTGTACTTCCTTTCCCCTATGTTTTGCGTAGCTTAATTTTATGGGAAGAACCGTATTGACGATCAATAAATCCACGAACCTCCCGGTAAGTTTCTTGGAATGTTTATTGGAGACTTTTCCAAAGGTATAATGGTTGTCCCAATATTCGCTGGCAGTAACTTTAAAGACCGAATAAATTTCCCCTACACTTTTGGCATTGACGACCCTACTGAATAGATTTTGATGCAGCCCATATAAATTGGCCAATTGGGAAAGTCTGATGGTGGGGAAATTGGATGGCCTCAGTTTAAAAAACTCCGGTCTTTGTTGTGGCGGGTCCGGCAAATGAAACTTGGCCTTTAGAAAGGCATATTCCTTTTGTAGACTACCATAATAATTATCCCCTATGATCGGATCTTCCAGGAATCCGGCAAAACCATAAAGCAAACTTTCCATTTGCAGGGTATTGCCCTGAATTTTACGTACCACATGGAATGGTAGCCTTTTGGCAATATCAAAAAAGGATCCCCCATTTATCTTAAGTCCAAAATTTTTGGAAAGCAATATAAAAAACACCCGTTCCCAATCGTTGTTGGAAACTTCCATAAGTTGGGCCACCAAATTGGTTTTACTTTCCAAACGCTCAAAATAGAGTACCTCCAACCAATGCTGCAAAACAAAATCAGAGGTAGTCCCAATCCCATTTTCACAATTTATAAACAAACGTTTTTTGCGGGAAAACAATTCTTGGTATTCCTTCAACAGACCGGATGATATATAATCCCTGAGTACCAAAGTGGGAACTACCGTATTATCGTTCCTGAATACGTCACAATCGTCCTCCCAAACCACATGAAGTACTACGTTTTGATAATTGGGATCTTTTTCGTGGTTATGGGCGTACCAGTCGGAAGATCTAATATGCATTTCCACTGTTCCTGCCCACAACTGTTCGTCTATCCGAACCTTGGCGTTAAAAAAGTCGGGGCCGGACAAAAGGTTATGGGATCCTACATCCAATATCTGAATAGTCTCGTTATTGGAACCTTTTAGATTCTCCAATTGAAGTTTTTTATACTTCCAAATAAAATGCAAAAGATCTTCCCGCATAATCCAATGTATAGCACAAACCAATAACCCATAAGCTTATTAGGATACATGCAACAGGAAGCCCTTAAGAATATAATAGACTTAAATTGGTTATTCCGCTACCTCGCCTTCCCAATTCATAAACCCTCCAACCAAATTGTAAGCATTTTCAAAGCCCAACTTGTTCATAATGGCACAAGCTTGACCACTGCGTTGACCGGACCTACAATATACATAATAGTTTTTTGTCTTGTCCAACTTTTCCAGTTCGTCCACAAATTCCTGCCCCAAATAAATGTCTATATTGGTCGCATTGGGGATATACCCTTCCTCAACCTCTTCCGGAGTCCTAACGTCCAACAAGAAAGCGTTGTCGTCGTTTTCATATTGTTCGCTCCACTCCTCTTGTGATAAATCTGCCATTTGTGTTATTCTTTATTCCTCAAAAATAATGTTTTTTAAAAAGATCATTCAACATTTAAAGCACAAATATAAGGAAGCTCTTGCCCAAAATTAAACAACCCAATTTTCAGCACTTAAACTTGTTCCATATCATTTAACAAATTTTTATCACCATCAGTGTTGGAACAATGAATTAAATCCATACATTTGTATATACAATTGTTGTAACGACATGAATGTAGAGAAAATTATAAAAACCGATAAGCAGATTCCTGTAACAAGTAGGACCATTATACATTTAAGTCTTGTTGAGACCAAAATAAATGAGATGATGACCGCGGCACTTAAACCGCAAGGGGTCTCATTACAACAATTTAACGTATTAAGGATACTTAGGGGACAAAAAGGAAAACCCGCCAATCTTTCAACCTTGAACGAAAGAATGGTCACCAAGATGAGCAATACCACCAGATTGGTAGACAAGTTGATCCTAAAGGATTATGTGGAACGGATGGTATGCCCCAGTAACCGGAGGAAAGTGGAGATAAATATTACTCCAGCAGGTGAAAGTGCCTTAACCTTAATGGATTTGGCCATTAAAGGGGCGGAGGAAAAGTTATTGGAAAATTTTTCCGGGGAGGATTTGGCCACCTTAAATGAATTATTGGATAAATTTTAAAATGAATAAAAAACAATTATAAATAATCATTAAATTCAAAACATGAATTCTTATATAGACAATTTAAATTGGCGCTATGCCACCAAAAAGTTCGACACTTCGAAAAAAGTGTCCCAAAAAGATTTGGAATATTTATTGGAAGCCACTGCCCTGAGTGCCTCCTCCTACGGATTGCAGCCTTATGAAATACTGGTAGTGAAAGATGCGGCCTTGAGAAACAAATTGCAGCCAGCCGCTTGGGGACAGTCGCAAATAACGGAAGCTTCCCATTTAATAGTACTGGCCAACCAGTCTACTTTTGGGGAAGAATTGGTGGATGACTATTTGGACAATGTTAGTGCAACCCGTGGCATCCCTTCCATTGATCTTCAAGGGTACGCAGATTTTATGAAGTCCAAGCTCATGCCGTTATCCGAATCGGCCAAGGCCACCTGGACCGCTAGACAAACCTATATAGCCTTGGGCAATTTACTGTCCGCAGCCGCCGATCTTAAGATTGATACCTGCCCTATGGAGGGTTTTGACAATGCCCAATTCAATGAAATCCTTGGACTTAAGGAAAAAGGACTTAACGCGGCCGTACTTGTAGCCATAGGCTATAGGTCTCAGGCGGATGAAACACAACACTATAAAAAAGTGCGTAAAAACAAGAAAAATCTAATTACCTATATATAAACTGTAACTTTAACAAACATTATCCTAAAATTGAAATCATGAAAAAAAACACATTAAGTTTAGTATTGTCCGTATTTACTGGTTTAACGGCCATGGCGTCTACTCCAGTGGACAATGAAGTAAAACAAATTAAAACATCTGAAAGTACGGTGACCTGGAAGGGTTACAAAGTAACCGGTTCCCATCACGGAACCATCGCACTAAAAGAGGGTTCTTTGGTTTTTGAAGGCGACAAATTGACCGGAGGGGAATTTGTGGTGGATATGCCCACTTTGGTTTCCAATGATCTGGAAGGCGAATACAAAGGAAAATTGGAAGGCCACTTAAAATCCGACGATTTTTTTGGGGTGGAGGCGCATCCTACTTCCAAATTGATTTTTACCAGCGTAAAATCTACCGGCAAAAACTCCTATGAAGTAACCGGAAACCTTACCATAAAGGGAAAAACAAATCCGGTAACCTTTGACATCTCCATCTATGGAAACAAGGCCACCGCCACCATGAAGGTAGACCGTTCCCTGTACGACGTTAAATATGGATCCGGAAGTTTTTTCGATAATTTAGGGGACAAAACCATATATGACGAGTTTGATCTGGTAGTGGATCTGGTATTCTAATCATGCTCTAACAGCTATGTTGAAAACCTCACAATCGTGGGGTTTTTTATTTTTTACGTAACACGGGTTTGTAAATTTAAAATTCCTTCTTATATTTGGCCTGCAATGAAGAACATGGTATCAAATACTTGGTGGTGGAGCAACTTACGAAAAACATCGTGAGCAAAGCACCATTGTAGTATAACTATATAAAAGGCTTGTCATCACGACAAGCCTTTTTTTCGTTTATCATAAAAATCAAGGAGCCCTATGGCAGCGCGTAGCAATTAAAAGAATTATCATGAAATACCAGTTAATATCACATCACAAAAAAATTCTTGCGGACACCATCACCCCGGTAAGCGTTTATTTAAAAATCAGGGATCGTTTCCCCAATAGTATCCTATTGGAAAGTAGTGACTATCATGCCAATGACAATAGTTTTTCATACATATGTTGCAACCCCATGGCCTCCATAAAAGTAGAAAACGAAACGGTCCGCCAACAATTTCCGGATGGTTCCTTTGTGGAATTCGGCATAGACGAACAAACGGACATCCCTGAAATTTTACATGATTTTAGTCAAAAATTTGAATCCCAGAACAACGACTTTAAATTTATAAACAATGGTATGTTCGGATATATGGCCTATGATGCCGTTCGGTATTTTGAAGACATAGCCATTTCCAAAAAAAATAACAGTATTTCCATCCCGGACATCTATTACGCCGTTTATCAAAACATAGTGGCCATAAACCATTTTAAGAACGAAGCCTATATTTTTGCGCACTGCTTTGAATCCGAAAATAATATTGGAGAAATAGAACAGATTCTCAGCGCCAAAAACTTTGCCTCCTACAATTTCTCCCAAGAGGGAAAGCCTGTTTCCAATCTTAAGGACGAAGAGTATAGGGAGCATGTGGAACTGGCAAAAAAACATTGCAATAGGGGCGACGTTTTTCAGTTGGTATTGTCCCGAAGGTTCTCACAAGAATTTAAGGGCGACGAATTCAACGTGTATAGGGCCCTGCGATCCATAAACCCATCTCCCTATCTGTTTTATTTTGATTACGGGGATTTTAAAATTTTTGGAAGTTCTCCCGAAGCCCAATTAATAGTAAAGGATGGCAAGGCAGAAATTCACCCTATTGCCGGGACCTTCAAGAGAACGGGAAATGATGAACAGGATGCGGAACTGGCCAAAAAATTAAAAATAGACGACAAGGAAAACAGCGAACACGTTATGCTGGTCGATCTTGCAAGAAACGACCTAAGTAGAAACGGTACCATGGTTAAAGTGGAAAACTACAGGGAAGTACAATTCTTTTCGCACGTAATACATTTGGTCTCCAAAGTAACCGGAATAAAGAAAAAAGACATCCCCACCATGAAAGTGGTTGCCGATACCTTTCCTGCCGGTACCTTGAGCGGTGCCCCCAAACACATGGCCATGCAACTTATCGAGAAATATGAAAAGACCAGTAGGGGATATTACGGTGGGGCCATAGGATTTATGGATTTCAATGGCAACTTTAACCATGCCATCATGATCCGAACCTTTTTAAGCAAAAACCACCAATTGCATTATCAGGCAGGAGCGGGTCTGGTGGCCGCTTCCGATCCTGAAAACGAACTTCAGGAAACCTACAACAAATTGGGAGCCCTCACCAAGGCCCTGGAAATAGCGGAAACGATATAGCCCCCTGACCCCCATAAGGGGAAAAGTCTTGCTCCACACCTTCGCGGGAAGGGAATAAAAAATGAAAAGTTCAATTTAAGGACGATATAAATAGAATGAAAGGAAAGAAAAAAAAAGAGACAAATACCTACTCCCTTCCTAAGGGAAAACAAGGAAAGTCCATTTTGGTAATCGATAATTACGATAGTTTTACCTACAACCTTGTCCATTATTTGGAAGACCTGGATTGCACCGTAACCGTAAAAAGAAATGATCAGATTAGCCTGGAAGAAATTGCGGCTTTTGACAAGATCGTTCTTTCCCCTGGCCCGGGCATCCCTGATGAAGCCGGTCTACTCAAAGAAATTATAGCTATGTACGCGCCATCAAAAAGTATTTTTGGAGTATGCTTGGGGCAGCAGGCCATAGCCGAAGTTTTTGGGGGATCGTTGGTGAACATAGACCAGGTCTACCACGGTATAGCGACCAAAATAGATGTTGTTAAGGAGGATATCCTTTTCCTTGGATTGCCCAAAGAAATCGAAGTGGGCCGCTATCACTCCTGGGTAGTGGACCCTGCACTTCCCGAAGTATTGGAAGCCACCTCCTTTGATGAAAACGGACAGGTGATGTCCTTGCGCCACAAGGTATTTGATGTTAACGCCGTACAGTTTCATCCCGAATCGGTATTGACTCCCCATGGCAAAAAAATACTGGAGAACTGGGTAACCTCCCCCAACCGGCCATAAGCCGGGGGGACTTATTAAGGGCTTCTGTACAAAAAAATAATACTTGGATATTGCACTCCGGTACGGACGGGAATGAAGAAGTCGGGCAGGTCTGGTCGATATAAAACAATAAATATAAGCACATGAAGGATATTTTAAACAAACTGATCAATCACGATGTACTTCCGAAAGAGGTTGCCAAACAGGTTTTGATAAATATTGCCAAAGGAGATTACAATACAAGTCAGATTGCCGCCTTTTTAACGGTATATATGATGCGCAGCGTAACCTTAGAAGAATTGGAAGGCTTTAGGGATGCCTTATTGGAGCTTTGTTTGGCCGTAGACCTGTCGCATTACAACCCTATAGATCTATGTGGTACGGGCGGCGACGGCAAGGATACCTTTAACATCTCCACTTTGGCCAGTTTCGTTACGGCCGGGGCCGGTGTTAAGGTTACCAAACATGGTAACTATGGTGTATCCTCCAAGTGCGGCAGTAGCAATGTCATGGAATTTTTGGGAATTAAATTCAGTAATGATGCCGGATTTCTTGAAAAATGTATAGATGAGACCGGCATATGCGTATTGCACGCCCCCTTATTTCACCCGGCCATGAAAAATGTGGCCCCTATACGGAGGGAATTGGGCGTAAAAACCTTCTTTAATATGTTGGGGCCCATGGTGAACCCGGCCTTCCCCAAAAACCAAATGGTGGGGGTTTTCAATTTGGAACTGGCCAGAATGTACGGTTACCTTTACCAAAAGACCGATAAGAACTTTACCGTATTGCATGCCTTGGACGGTTACGATGAAATTTCATTGACCGGGAACACCAAGACCATTACCAACAGATCCGAGGGGATGTTAAAACCTTCCGATTTTGGTGTAGAAGCCATTTCTGCCTCGGATATAGTGGGTGGGGATAGTATTGAGGAATCCGCAAAGGTCTTTCTTAATGTTTTACAGGGTAAAGGCACTGCCCCACAAAATAATGTGGTCTGTGCCAATGCCGGAATCGCCATCGCTACGGTAAAAGGGATTAGTCCGCGGGAAGGCTTTGAAGAGGCCCGGGAATCCTTGCTGAGCGGAAGAGGACTGGCAACATTAAATAAATTACAGCAACTGAGCCAATAGATATTGACGGCCAGGCCTAAGTCAACTACCTCGGGGCTGGCCTTTCTGCCGACAAAGGCAGGCCCGCCTGAACGGAACGGGCGAACAGGTTTAAATCTCGATTATCGAGTCAACATTATAGTATCATGAATATACTGGATAAAATAGTTTTGGATAAGAAAAAGGAAGTGGATCTAAAAAAATCCATTATCCCGGTTTCCCAGTTGGAAGCCTCCGTATTGTTTCAGAAACCCACGATTTCCCTGGCCAATGCCCTTAGAAATAGTAATAGTGGAATCATTGCGGAACACAAACGAAGATCCCCGTCCAAATCGGTCATCAACCAAAACAACAGTGTCACCGATATAGCGGTTGGCTATGAAAAGGCAGGTGCCTGCGGCATGTCGGTCCTAACGGATGGTAAATATTTCGGCGGATCTTTGGACGACCTTTTATTGGCCAGGGCATCCGTACAAATGCCGTTGCTCCGCAAGGAATTCATCATTGACGAATATCAATTATTGGAGGCCAAGGCCCATGGAGCGGATGTCATTCTATTGATAGCCGCCATCTTGACCCGTGATGAGATAAAGGCATTTTCCGAATTTGCCAAACAACTGCACTTGGATGTATTATTGGAGGTGCATGACGAAGAGGAATTACATAAATCCATTATGCCCAGTTTGGATATGTTGGGCGTGAACAACAGAAATCTAAAGACTTTTGAAGTTAGCCTGGATACCAGTAAAACCCTGTCCAAATTAATTCCGGACGATTTTGTGAAGGTTTCCGAAAGCGGCATAAGTTCTACGGAGGCCATACAAGAGTTAAGACCATATGGCTACAAAGGGTTCCTTATCGGTGAGAATTTTATGAAGACCGATAATCCCGGACAGAGCGCATTACAATTTATAAAATCGATATCCTAATTAAACAGCCATGAAACTGAAAGTGTGTGGAATGAAATGGAATACCCTGGAAGTGGCCGCCCTTGATCCCGATTATCTTGGTTTTATATTTTGGGAGCCCTCCAAAAGGTTTTTTGAAGGAAGTATTCCCAACTTGCCGGCCACTATTAAAAAGGTAGGTGTTTTTGTGGATGCCACCCTTGACGAAATTATGGAAAAAGTAAACAGATATGGCTTACGGGCAGTACAATTGCATGGAAAGGAAAGCCCGGAATTCTGTAGCGACCTTAAAAAAATAAAAAATGACCGCTCGAAGGCCACAGGGATAATGGACCTGGAAATTATTAAAGTGTTCTCTATAAAAGAGGATTTTGATTTTAGTATTTTGGCCCCTTATGAAAAGGTATGCGATTTTTTTCTTTTTGACACCAAGGGCAAATTACCCGGTGGCAATGGATACACCTTCAATTGGGAGGTGTTAAAAAATTATCCCTCTTCCAAACCCTATTTTCTAAGTGGCGGCATTGGATTGGATGAAATGGAAAAAATAAGGGAATTTCAACAAAGACCGGAATCAAAATATTGCCACGCCATTGATGTCAACAGTAAATTTGAATCGGAACCGGGATTAAAAGAGGTTGATAAATTGAAGGAATTTAAGAAAGAAGTAGTGGGAATGAGAAGTAAGTAATGGGAAAATGGGAAGGTATTATAGTTGGCAGTAACAGTTGGCAGTTGACAGGGAGAAAATTCAATGTTCAATGTCTATCTAGCATCCAATGTCTCAATTCTAATATCTAATTACTCATATC
>CBFGWQ010000089.1:0-14294 GCA_965652575.1 uncultured Arenibacter sp.
TGAAACCCTTTCTTTAAAAGCTCCAGGGGAGCGCATTAAAGATAGTTGGTTGAAATAATCCCGCCCCTTGGCGGGATCTCTCCGAATTGTGAAATGGTTTCCCAAGCTCTAAGAAGCACAAGGAAAAGTAGAGCTTATGGCATGCACGCATTCGGCCACTTGGGGCGGATCTAGCTATTATTGTTGTTTTTAATGGCAATAACTATTTTCGGAATTTTAAATTGGACCATGCCTTCGATAATTATCGAAGTTAAATTGAACTCGTCCTGAGTTGTCATATTCAAGCGAAAATTAACGATTTTATACCTAGATGAAGGGTTTTTTAAGCCCCTTAGCAGGGCTATGGGGTGAAAAAAGACAAAATATGGGCGCAAAAGACAAATTTACAGCGAATATGACAACTCAAGACGAGTTCATTATATGAAAAAGTATAATTTATAATTTTCCGGCCTATCTCTTAATTGGCAATTATATATCTTTGGGGAAATTGCATGCATGAACAATATATTGGTCGCTAATGAGGTTTTCAAGCAATTTGGGAACCATATAGCTCTCAACAAAGTTTCATTGGAAATTCCCAAAAATAGTATCTACGGTCTGCTGGGACCCAACGGAGCAGGGAAAACCACATTGATACGGATAATTAATCAAATAATCTATCCGGATAAAGGGACAATTTTCTTTGATGGTAAGCCGTTGCAGGCCCAACATATTTCCAAGATAGGGTATTTGCCAGAGGAAAGGGGGCTTTACAAAAGTATGAAAGTAGGGGAGCAGGCCTTATACTTGGCCCAGTTAAAAGGGCTGTCCAAATCCGATGCCAAAAACAGGTTAAAATATTGGTTCGATAGATTGGAGATAGGGGATTGGTGGAACAAGAAAATACAGGAACTCTCTAAGGGCATGGCCCAAAAGATACAATTTATTGTTACTGTTCTACATGAACCAAAGCTTTTGATCTTTGATGAGCCCTTTAGCGGATTTGATCCCATAAATGCCAACCTTATTAAAGATGAGATCATTCAATTAAGGGATAAGGGTACTACCATAATTTTCTCAACACACCGTATGGAATCCGTGGAGGAACTGTGCGAGTATATTGCCTTGGTACATAAGTCCGAGAAAATATTGGATGGCAGGCTTAGCGATATTAAAAAAGCGTACAAAAATAATATCTATAAGGTTGGGCTTGGAGTGCAAAGTACCAACGGACTCTTGGAGGATCTAAAGGATAAGTTTGAGATCCTATCCTCGGAATATGTGGATAATGGAACACAACTAAATTTTACAGTGCAATTGCCCTCTGAGGATACAGGTCCCTTTCTGTCCCATTTATCGGGCAAAGCAAATGTCAATAATTTCATGGAGACCATTCCATCGGCAAACGACATATTTATTAGAACCGTTCAATCCAAATAATATTTATGGGGAAGTTACCGCTCATTATAAAACGCGAATATTTAGCAAAAGTCCGAAATAGATCATTTGTGGTCATGACTTTCCTGAGCCCTATCCTCATGGTGGGAATGGTAGTCCTTGTGGTTTACCTTACCAAGATCAATGATAACGAAATAAGGACTATAGGAGTATTAAATGAAAGCCATTATTTTTCCACGGATTTTCAGGGAACGGAGAGTACGTCGTTTGTAAAGCTTAAGGGTATTGGCCTGGAGGCGGCCAAGGATTCCATTCAAAAAATGGGGTTTTATGGTCTGCTCTACATCCCTAATGAACAGGACTTGGAGCAAGTGGTAAACAGGTCTTTCTTTTACAGTAAGGAAGCTCCCGGCTCTTTTATACTGGATAATTTGGAAAATGTGTTCGAGGACCGATTACGATCGCAGCGATTACAGGAATTGGGGGTTTCGGTATCCGATTTTGAGAGTGTGGACAACGATTTTGAAATTAAGACCGCCAGTTTTAGCGGCGAACAGAACCTGAAGGGAATAACCGAAATTAAGGCGCTTATAGGCGGGGCTTTCGGTTACCTGATTATGATGTTCATCATTATTTATGGTGGTTTTGTTATGCGCAGTGTAATAGAGGAGAAAACAACCAGGATAATAGAGGTAATTATTTCTTCAGTGAAACCTTTTCAGCTAATGCTGGGGAAAATTATTGGGACTTCCTTGGCCGGAGTTACCCAGTTCGCCATCTGGATCATTTCCGTTCTATTAATGTTCGGGGTGTTGATTCTGGTTTTCGACATAGATCCTTCCGCCCTTAATTCCGGGGCAAGTAATACACCTGGTATGATAGGGGGGGCAGCCTATGTGGCGGCATCCGATTCTGCCATGCAATTGTATGCGAACGAACTTTTTAGGATACCCTGGATAATGCTTGTTTGTTTTTTTGTGGTCTATTTTGTTCTGGGCTATCTTATATATAGCTCAATATATGCGGCAATAGGAGCTGCAGTGGACAACGAGACAGATACTCAACAGTTTATCTTTCCTATTTTATTGCCCTTAATGTTGGCCATATATGTAGGTTTCTTTTCTGTCTTTAATAATCCGCATGGCCCTATTGCCGTAGGATTCTCATTATTCCCCTTAACTTCCCCTATTGTAATGCTAATGCGCCTGCCAGGGGGTATTGGTGAAGGAGGTGTGCCGGTATGGGAGGTTGTTGTTTCCATTCTTTTGTTAATGATCACTTTTATCGGTATTGTTTGGTTGGCGGCCAAAATATATAGGGTGGGCATATTGATGTACGGAAAAAAACCTTCCTACAGGGATCTGTTTAAATGGCTTAAATATTAATATGGAAGAAATAGGGAATGTTTTTAAAGCCTTGGGTAAATTCCTCAGCTATAAAATTTGGCCTGGGGATAAGGTAGAAATTACTGCGGGGACCTTCTTGACCATCATTATTGCGATAATTCTGGTAACCTACACCCTGAAACTTGTTCATAAATTGATTACCTCAAAGTTGCCCGAGGAGGATAGGAACAAGTTTATAAGTATATTCGGATTTTTAAGGTACCTCTTTTATATTCTAGTGGTACTGATCGTTCTACATACTTCCGGGGTAAATCTCACCGTTTTATTGACCGCTTCGGCGGTGCTGTTCGTTGGATTGGGGTTTGCCCTTCAATATTTGTTCCAGGACATCATCTCCGGTATTCTGATCATTATGGATCAGTCCTTGCGCGTAGGGGATATTGTGGAGGTAAATGAAAAAGTAGGCCAGGTTTTTGAAATACGATTAAGGACTACCAGGGCACTGACCAGGGATGATAAGGTGATCATAATCCCCAACCATCAATTTTTAACGGATAGTATTTATAATTATACCCAAAATCATAAAAGTACCAGGGAGAGCGTTAAGGTGGGGGTGGCCTATGGTAGCGATGTTGTTTTGGTGACCCATATTTTGGAAAAAATCGCCAATGAGCAGAAAGGAGTATTGAAAAACCCAAAGCCATTTGTGCTTTTTGAAGATTTTGGGGATTCGGCCCTATTGTTTTCCATCAACTTCTTCATCAATGACAGTTACGGGGATCCAAAAATAAAAAGTGCTATGCGATATATTATTGAAGCAAAATTTAGGGAACACAATATTAGTATCCCATTTCCCCAAAGGGATGTCCATGTATTTCAATCCCGTCCGATTCAGACGATGCATGTGGAAAAAAAGGATTCTGGGAATGGGAATTAGAATAAAGGTATGGAAATTCATTTTGGGATTCCTTTTAATGTTCAATTTCTGTCTTTCCCAAACGCCGGATATTTTTAGGTTGGAGTATATGCTAATGCCACGAAATACTGCTGAGGCCAAATTATCCAGAATTAAATTGGTGGCCAATGTGCCGATTAAAGTGGGGAAGAACGATAATATTATTATAGGGGGCGAATACAATCGTATTGCTTACGATCTAAACCGTAGGACCCCTTATGATGATATAATCACAGAAACTTTCCATGTGGCCGATTTAAATATGGCCTATATATTGCAGTACAATAAGGATTGGCGCTTTGTTGGGGTCGTAACCCCACGTTTGTCCTCCACTTTGACCAATGATATTGGTCAAGGGGATGTTTCCATGAATATGACCATAGGGGCACTGCGGGATAGGCCAAAAATTGAGAAACCAACGCGCTTGGTATTGGGAATAGCCTATAACTCTACCGTTGCCCTAAGAGTACCCCTGCCCTTGGTCTATTTTGAAAAGAGGTTCCACCCTAATTGGGCCTATGTAGTGGGGGCACCAAAAAGTGGTATGAAGTATTTTTTTAACGATAATCACATGCTGCAAACGGAGTTTATATTGGATGGGTATTATGTTAATCTGCAGAATTCGGTGATTAGCTCGGATTCCGGTGTTGCCTCTTCCATTTCCACTTCAGTGGCGTTATTTACTTTGGGATATCAGTATGCGGTTGCAAAAAATATATTCTTTTACGGTTATGCCGGCCATACCTTGTTTCAGGCCGGAGTGTTAAGGAATAAAGAACGGGAAGATATATTTACATTGAACGATGAACCTAGTTTTTATTTTAGAACGGGTTTTAGAATTGGAATTTAATACACATTAATTATGTCTAGAATATTGGTTATAGAGGATGAATCGGCCATTAGAAGAGTTTTGGTGAAAATCCTTTCGGAAGAGAATGAAAATTATAAAGTAGCGGAGGCCGAAGATGGATTGATGGGAATGGAAATGATAAAAAAAGATGATTTTGATCTTGTACTCTGTGATATAAAGATGCCCAAAATGGATGGGGTCGAAGTTTTGGAGGCTGCGAGGAAGATTAAGCCCGAAATTCCCTTTATCATGATTTCCGGCCATGGAGATCTGGATACAGCGGTGAATACCATGAGACTCGGGGCCTTCGATTATATTTCTAAACCCCCTGACCTGAACAGGTTGTTGACTACGGTACGCAATGCCCTGGATAGAAAGGATTTGGTAGTGGAAAACAAAATATTAAAGAAAAAAGTGGGCAAAAACTATGAAATGATCGGGGAAAGCAAGGAAATTTCTGGAATTAAGGAAATGATAGAAAAGGTGGCCCCTACCGATGCCAGAGTCCTTATTACGGGTTCCAATGGTACGGGAAAAGAACTTGTGGCCCATTGGATCCATGAAAAAAGCGAACGAAATGCCCATCCTTTGATAGAGGTCAACTGTGCTGCAATACCTTCCGAACTAATTGAAAGTGAACTTTTTGGGCACGTTAAGGGAGCGTTTACCTCAGCTGTAAAGGACCGGGCCGGTAAATTTGAAGCAGCCAATGGCGGAACCATATTTTTGGACGAAATAGGGGATATGAGCCTCTCTGCCCAGGCAAAGGTGCTTAGGGCACTTCAGGAGAATAAAATAAGCAGGGTTGGATCCGATAAGGATATCAAAGTGGATGTTAGGGTAGTGGCAGCGACCAATAAGGACCTAAAAAAAGAAATAGAAAGCGGCAGGTTCCGCGAAGATCTGTACCATAGGTTGGCCGTAATACTTATTAAGGTCCCTGCCCTAAACGATAGAAGGGACGATATTCCTTTGCTTATTAAACATTTTTCCGAAAAAATAGCTTCCGAACAGGGAAGTGCGCCCAAAACATTTTCGGCAAAGGCCGTTACCTTATTAAAGGGTTATGATTGGACAGGAAATATTAGGGAGTTGAGAAATGTGGTAGAGCGACTTATCATACTAGGGGGCAATGAAGTGACCGAAGAAGATGTAAGGTCTTTTGCAAGTAAATAAATTATATTAACACTAGTTTTTGCAATTACCCAACTTTTTAAGGGCATTGGCAGCTATTTCCTTGGTTTTTAGGTTGTAGTATTTTTTGCCTTCCGAAAGATTTGGTTTCATTAGCTGCTGTTCGCAAATACGGTACACGTTTTGTGTAAATGCCTTTGCCTCCTTGCAATCCACAGTTTCTACCACCTTGTTCAACGATTCTTTGAACTTTTCCAAGGCTATATCCACTTTGGTTTCAAGGTTGTATTTAGCTAGAGGATCGTGAAATTCCTTTTCGGCCATTGAGGTCTTGGTATTCATGGCCAGAACATCATTATTGTACCTACTGTTATGGGAGTCGTGATCATTCAAGGCTTCCAAACTTCCCAAAGTATTATCCAAAGCCTTTTTAAGTAATATTTTGACACTTGGCATTGAGGTGGCCCCGGTAGCGTTGGTCAGGTTAATGGCACTTTCTTGTATTAGCCCTATGGCATGCTCGCAGCCACAATGCTCTAATTGGGATTTGGATTTTACTATGGCGTTCAACGCTTTGTAGGCAAAATACTTGGACATGTTAATGTCTTCCGTAGCTATTGCCTTTTCAGTTTGTGATTGGATATAACCTATATTGGAGCCTGCATATTCACAAGCTTGGTTACTCTTAAAGGATGTAAGAACAAACACTGCCACAAAACGGACGGTTATAAGGAAAATTCGCATAAAGTAGGTTTTAGTTTGTTGTTATACTGGGTAATATAACCTTGTAAAGGTAAGCTCATCGCTTGGTTATTTAATAATTTTTTCGATGAAGTACGGATATTGACTATTTTTTTGGACCAACCAATACTTTTTATGGATATAAGGGCACTTTATTACAATATTTCTTGTAATTAATCGAATAGACCTCTGTCTTGAGAATACTCTGTTTCAGTGAATTTCTTATCGGCCTATATGGGGCATAAGGATTTGAAGACATCATAAAATTTTGTTTTTAGTGAATAAACTGAACTACTTAAGGTATTATGTCCATAACTCTTAGGTAATCTGAAAAATTTCATATATTTTTTGTTTTTAATTGCTCTGCACAGGAGTACTAAAACCAAGTTATGAAGAATATTGAAACGGCTACTTATAGGGTTGATAGTGAAATTAATTTGTCAGCAGTGAATACAAGGGAAGATTTGGGGTCCTCGGATAAAAAATTAAGAAAAGCATTGGAAAGCGTTCGGATAGAGTTGGGGGAGTTTCAGGATACCATGTATGCCCATGCCAAATATAGCGTTCTTATATGCTTACAGGGAATGGATACCGCTGGGAAGGATAGCTTGATCCGGGAAGTATTTAAAGATTTCAATGTTAGGGGGGTGGCGGTCCATAGTTTTAAGGTGCCAACGGAACTGGAGTTGAAGCACGATTATCTCTGGCGACATTATATTGCCTTGCCCGCAAAGGGAAAATTCGGGGTTTTTAACCGCACCCATTATGAGAATGTTTTGGTTACCCGGGTACATCCGGAATACATAATGAACGAACATATTCCCGGAATCCATAGTGTAGGGGACATAGACCAAAGTTTTTGGGACAAACGGTTTGAACAAATAAATAATTTTGAACGGCATATTGCGGAAAATGGCACCATCATATTTAAATTTTTTCTGCATTTGTCCAAAGAAGAGCAGCGCCAAAGATTATTGCGCAGATTGGAAATGAAGAAGAAAAACTGGAAGTTTTCCCCTGGAGACCTGAAGGAAAGACATATTTGGGACCAATACCAAAAATGCTATGAAGAAGCACTTAACAATACCTCAAAACCACATGCTCCCTGGTTCGTTATTCCTTCGGACAACAAAAAGGCCGCCCGCTTAATTGTTGCCAGTATTTTGCACGAAGAGTTAAAAAAATATAAAGATATCAGGGAACCGGAACTGGATGATAAAATAAAGGCTAATTTAGAAGAATATAAAAAGCAATTGGAAAACGAATGAGGTATTTATTGTTGATATTTTTATTAATTGCAACCAAGATTGAAGCACAGGACAATGATCAGAAACAAATTGATGAAATATATAAAACGGCCCTAAGCAGTGGGCGTGGTTATGCTTGGCTGAACTATTTGTCCAACCAGATCGGAGGTAGGCTCTCAGGTTCCTTGCAGGCACAGCAAGCTGTAGATTACACAAAAAAAGTTTTGGATTCCATGGGACTGGACAGCGTTTGGCTTCAGCCGGTCAAAGTTCCAAAGTGGGTAAGGGGCGCACCGGAATTTGCATATATAGAGAGCGATCCCGGATTAACGAACAATGTTCCAATATGTGCTTTGGGAGGGTCTGTAGCTACTCCTTTTGGAGGTATAAAGGCCGGGGTTGTAGAGGTAGAGGGGATAGAGGGCTTAAAAGTATTGGGCAAACAAAAAATTCAAGGGAAAATCGTTTTTTTTAACAAGGCCATGGACCCCACCAATATTAACACCTTTATATCCTATAGTGGTTGTGGGGACCAACGGTATTCAGGCGCGGCCGAGGCGGTAAAATATGGGGCGGTAGGGGTTATAGTAAGATCGTTGAACCTTAGATTGGACGATTTTCCCCATACCGGGGCCATGAGTTATGGGGACACTCCAATGGAAAGCAGGATTCCCGCTGCGGCCATAAGTACAAATGGGGCCGAACTGCTAAGTGCCACTTTGAAGCTTAATCCGAACATAAATTTTTTCTTCAGACAAAATTGCAAAATTTTGCCGGATGTAGACTCCTACAATGTAATTGGGGAAATAAAGGGAAGTACCTTTTCAAATGAAATTTTGGTAGTTGGGGGACATTTGGATTCCTGGGATCTGGGAGATGGGTCGCATGATGATGGTGCCGGATGTGTGCAGAGCATGGAAGTGCTGAGGTTGTTAAAGGCAACCGGATACAGGCCTAAACGTACCATACGGGTGGTACTCTTTATGAACGAGGAAAACGGACTTCGTGGAGGTACCACTTATGCGGAGCAAGCTTCCAAAAACAATGAAAAACATATTTTTGCCCTTGAAAGTGATTCAGGAGGGTTTACGCCCCGTGGTTTTTCTTTTGATTGCAATCAGGCCAATTTTGCACAAGTGGAGGGTTGGAAGGGTTTGTTTGAACCCTATTTGGTACATCTGTTCGTAAAAGGTGGGAGCGGTGCGGATATCGGACCCTTAAAAAATGATAATATTGTATTGGCCGGATTAAGACCGGACAGTCAGCGGTATTTTGACCATCACCATTCTGCAAACGATATCTTTGCCCATGTAAACAAACGGGAATTGGAACTGGGAGCTGCCTCCATGGCCAGTTTAATATACCTCTTTGATCAATATGGCATTAAATAGTTACGGCCTTTGGCTACAGCAATAAAATTGGGAGGAAGAATATTGGTTATCCATACTGCCCAATTGAAGGTAGAATAACGTTTTCCAAGTTAACAACGCTTTTTATAAACAGAAAACTTATCCTTACCTTTGCGGACTAAATTAAAAAAAAGCGATATGCAAGACGGAATTTACGCAAAATTCAATACTTCAAAAGGAGAAATACTGGTTAAGCTTACCCATGATAAAACCCCTGGGACCGTGGGCAACTTTGTGGCCTTGGCCGAAGGTAATTTGGAAAATAGTATCAAAGCCCAAGGTAAGCCCTATTATGATGGATTAAAATTCCATAGGGTCATTCCGGATTTTATGATTCAAGGTGGATGTCCCCTGGGAACCGGTACGGGAGACGGGGGGTATAAATTTGATGATGAATTTCATCCGGATCTTACCCATAACGCACCCGGCGTACTTTCAATGGCCAATGCCGGCCCTGGAACAAACGGAACCCAATTCTTTATTACCCATGTGGCTACACCTTGGTTGGACAACAAGCATACCGTTTTTGGACACGTAGTGGAAGGTCAGGATGTTGTGGATGCCATTAAACAAGGAGATAAAATAGAAAGTTTAACTATAGAAAGAGTGGGTGCGGAAGCCGATAAATGGAATGCGGTAGAAGCCTTTAGGACCTTTGAGGGCTCAAGGGAAAAAAGACTTGCCGAGGAGAAGAAAAAAATGGCCGCTGAACTGGATAAGGTGGCCGCAGGTTTCAACGAGACGGAAAGTGGACTTAGATATAAAATTGTTCAAGAGGGAAAGGGAGCCAAATCTGTAAGCGGAAAGAATGTATCGGTTCATTATGAAGGATCACTGTTGAACGGTCAGGTTTTCGATTCTTCCTATAAAAGAAAGGAACCAATTAGTTTTCAATTGGGTGTTGGCCAGGTAATTCCAGGTTGGGACGAAGGCATTGGGTTATTGAAGGTAGGGGATAAGGCCAGGTTTGTAATTCCTTCCAATTTGGCCTACGGAAGTGCAGGTGCGGGAGGGGTTATTCCACCAAATGCCACCCTAATATTCGACGTTGAGTTAATGGGGATAGGATAAGTAAGAGTTCCATTTTTATATAAACTAATGCCCTAATGTTTTAGGGCATTTTTTTATTGGCACCGCCAAAGGGTATAATACCCCGAGGCTTGCCTCGAAATTAAAAATTTGTTTCCTACCAATGCTTTGTGTGCTTGCACCGAGGTAGTTTACTATGGGTTTGGGATATGAAAAGCCGACAATTGTATTAAGCCTCATTACAGGTGTAATGAAGCTAAATTGGGAACGGTAAATTCAATATTGGTTTTCTATCTTTTGGTCCTGTTCAAACTCAATACCAAGAGGGCAATGTTTATTACCAATAAAGACAGGAATATGGTGAAAAAAGTAATCATGCTAAAGGTGTTTATAATGGTCTATATTCAGTGTTATGAATAATAGATGGAAAAAAAGGGAATGGTTGCGTAAAAAAGATAAATATTACTTTTTAAGTCGAAAAATCTTATAAAATTGCAATGGAATCGAAGTAGTTATAAATCTATCCAGGCATGCTTTTATCTACACCGAAGTCCAATAAAAAACCCATCCGTTAGGATGGGTCTATTTTCTAAAAAAAATTGTACCGTAACTATTAAATCACTTTCACATTTACCGCGTTCAATCCTTTTTTGCCTTGTTGTAGTTCAAATTCTACAACATCACCTTCGCGAATTTCGTCGATTAAACCAGAAATGTGTACAAAGTGATCTTCGCTTGAGCCATCTTCAGTGATAAATCCGTAACCTTTGGAATCATTGAAGAATTTTACTGTTCCTTTATTCATTATAAAAAATTAAAAAAATTAAATTGGCCAACAAGATAAGGTTTTATTATTTAACTGCATGATTTTTTGATAGTTATATTTTTTTGGGGATACTTGGCAATATTGGAAAAGGAGTTTAATGCCCAATATACTGTGTCCTAATACATTTGGTCTAATTTTTTTTGAAGTTCCTGTTTTAGTTGTAATACGGTAGTGGCCCTATAGGTTTTAAACAAGAGAGTCTTCCTTGTAAGGGAAGACTCCATAGATTTTATAGTGGCCATTGGCTGTATAAAAAAACTAAAGGTTGGGCTGCGGGGTCATTCTCAAATATGGCTTGATTTCCTCTACACCTTTGGTGAATATTTTTTTGGCATCCTCAGTATTAATGGCCGGACTAATAACGACCCTGTCCCCATTTTCCCAGTTTGCAGGTGTGGCTACTTTGTGGTAAGCAGTTAGCTGTAACGAATCTATTACCCTGAGCAATTCGTGAAAATTACGGCCGGTAGACGCGGGATAAGTGATTATGAGTTTTACCGTTTTGTCCGGAGCTATGATATATACCGAACGCACGGTCAAATTGTCGTTCGCATTTGGGTGTATCATATCATATAGGGTAGAAACTTTTTTGTCGTCGTCGGCAATAATGGGAAAATTAACAGAGGTATGCTGTGTCTCGTTAATATCTTTGATCCATTCCCCATGGGATGCTACGCCATCAACGCTAAGTGCCAGCATTTTTACGTTTCTTTTGTCGAACTCGCCTTTGAATTTTGCAGCAGTTCCCAACTCGGTCGTACATACCGGGGTAAAATCTGCCGGATGTGAAAATAAAATTCCCCAACCATCACCTAAATAATCATATAAATTGATCATTCCCATAGAACTATCTGCTGTAAAATCAGGGGCTATGTCGCCCAATCGTATTGTTGCCATATTCGAGTGTTTAAATTATACAATTTTTATCCTATAAAATTAGTAGATTATATTGGAACCCACTTTTTTAAAAGGTTAAAAATGTATTAAAATATAACAAAAATTCAAAGTTTAAGGTTTTAAAGTTTAAAGTTAAATATGGATTTCATGACTGCCCATTGCCCATTGTCCAATTCTTCTTTAATTTTATATTCAGGAAAATTTTATAAAATGGAAGAAAGGACCTTGGAAGAATTGAAATATCCTATTGGCCATTTCGTATATACCAGGGCGGTCAGTAATCTAACCCTGTCCGATTGGATTTCCGAATTGGAGGCATTGCCTGCCCGTTTAGAGGCCTTGGTAGTTCATCTGGACGACGAACAGCTAAACACACCATATCGTCCTGGGGGCTGGACCGTTAGACAGGTAGTACATCACATAGCAGATAGCCACCATCATAGTTATACCAGGTTTAAATGGGCTTTGACAGAGGATAGGCCTATGATAAAAGCGTATGATGAGAAGGAATGGGGCAGCTTGTACGACGCCAATAATTCGCCGATAGTCCTTTCCTTGAACTACATTAAGGCATTACACGCAAAATTGGTATATCTCTTAAAAGGGTTGTCCAAGGAAGATTTGGAGAGGGTATATATTCATCCCGATGGTGATGTAACGATAAGCCTTATGGAGAATATAGGAAAATATGCTTGGCATGGCAATCATCATTTGGCCCATATTAAAGGAATTTTGGACCGTAAAGGTTGGAATTGTCCATAACCTTACAATAAGGATCGCTGAGACGGGCAATGGGTTTGTCCCAATAAAATAAAGGAAAATTGGACTTTGAAACTATTGTTTTTTCCACTTAATATTGCAGCCCATACTCGGTTTTTGTATTTCGTTTATTTCGTTTCCGGAGAGAAGGGCGTCCATGGCCGTTTTAAGGTCCACTCCGGTCACGGGAATGCCGTTTCCCGGGCGGGAATCGTCAAACTGCCCTCTATATACCAACTTTAAATCGGAATCGAATAAGTAGAAGTCCGGGGTACAGGCAGCATCATATGCTTTGGCCACTTCTTGGCTTTCATCGTACAGATAAGGAAAAGAATACTTCTGTTCCTTGCTTATAAGTTTCATTAAATGTGGCGCATCCTGGGGATAGTTTTCTGCATCGTTGCTGGAAATTGCTATAAATGAAATATCTTTAGGTTGATATTCCATTGCAGTTTTGGCGATTTCAGCATTCAAATGCCTAACAAAAGGACAATGGTTGCAAATGAACATAATTACGGTACCTTTGCCCCCTTTTATATTTTGTAAGCTTTTTTGTTGGTCCGAAGTGGTGTCCAATAGTTTAAAGTGGGGAGCTATTGTTCCCAAGGGAAGCATGTTACTGGGTGTATTGGCCATGATTGTAAAATTTAAAATAGATATTGTACAAAGTTATAGGAAATGGTAGATACTTGTAAGCGGATCGGGAATTAGTTAAGTAGTATTAAAACGGAAATTGTTGAAAAAGGTCTATGCATCGGAAATTTTAAAGAAGGCCATATAGTTGATAAACATAGAATTGTTGGATGAACGAAAATATTAGTTGGAACGATTTTTCCAAAATAGATATGCGGGTGGGTACCATTATTGAAATTAAGGATTTTCCCGAAGCCAGGAAACCTGCCTATCAGTTACATGTCGATTTTGGTAAGAAGATAGGGGTAAAGAAAACATCGGCCCAAATTACACAGCGGTATTCCAAAGAAGAACTCTTGGGGAAGCAGGTAATTGCAGTGGTCAACTTTCCAAAAAAGCAGATTGCAAATTTTATGAGCGAATGCCTCATATTGGGGGCCGTTGACGGTTCCGATGTAATATTGTTGCGCCCGGAAGCCAAAGTGGACAACGGACTTAAAATTTCATAATTGCCCCCCTTGGATAAGATTCTTATATCCTTTAATGAACAATCACTTTTTGGGGGTCATGTGGTTAAAATAAAAACGGCCCCTATTTTTAGGGACCGTTGTGTTTTTAAGAAGGGAAGCAGATCAAATATCGTCAAAGCTTACGTCTGTAAAACTATCTGTAGAACTAATGGATCCATTTTCCTCCGCATCTTCCTTTTTGAAATCTTTTTGGTGGCGTTCGGAAATAACCTCTGAACCTTTTTCATCGATAATGTAATCCATCATCTCATCCAAATTCTCCCTAAAGGCGGTAAAGTCTTCTTTGTATAAATATATTTTGTGTTTTTTATAATGAAAAGAACCATCATCATGGGTAAACTTTTTGCTTTCGGTAACCGTTAGGTAATAATCTCCTGCCTTTGTGCTTCTAACATCGAAAAAATAAGTTCTTCTTCCTGCTCTTAAAACTTTTGAATAAATTTCTTCTTGGTCCATTAAATCTTTATCGCTCATTTCGTCTTGTGTATAGTTAATTTTTCATCTGTTTATATTAATTGCTTTTTATCGGTCAGATGTAATTCGCCTTTTAACATTTTGTCC
>CBFGWQ010000090.1:0-14251 GCA_965652575.1 uncultured Arenibacter sp.
ATGACGTTGTTTGTTCGAAAATCTGCCAAAGAATTTGAGAAAAAGGAATTGGGATCCTTTAGGTTTGTGCCTTTATTGGAGGACAAAAATTAAACGGGTTCATTAATAAAAGCCTAATTGTTAAAACTTTTTTTAATCCTGTCCAAGTTTTTCTTGTTGTCACGATCTTTGATGGTCTCACGCTTGTCATAGAGTTTTTTACCCCTTGCCAATGCGATGTTCATCTTGGCCAAGCCCCTATCGTTCAAAAAAAGATTTAAGGGAATTATGGTCAGACCTGAATTTTTCACCTCTTTTTCCAGTTTTTTTAGTTCACCACGGTTGAGCAATAGTTTTCGTTCTGCCTTGGGCCTGTGGTTGTAGTGCGTGCCATGGGAATATTCATCTACCTGCATGTTGATTACGAACAACTCTCCCAGGTCATTAAACTCACAAAAGCTTTCCGATATGGAAGCCTTGCTCTCCCGAATGGATTTTATCTCGGTACCGGACAAAACAATACCGGCCGTATAGGTGTCCAGTAGCTCGTAATCGAATCGGGCCCTTTTGTTCTTTATATTTATTTTTTTCTGCATATGTTGGACAAAAATAGAAACAATTATTCGATTGTCCATTAGGGTATAAGTACAGATCGGATTAATTTTTTTGGATATAAATCAATTTTTTTTGTAATGTAAGGGGAAACATTACGATTAATGGGAAAAGTTTTTGAATGAAAGCGGTATATCTTTTAACTCTAGTTTTTGTAGTTATTTCGTGTAAGGAGAAATTGCCAACAAGTCTTACTGCCCAAGAAATAGTGGACAAGTCCATTTTGGTAAGTGGAGGGGAGCGTTATAGAACCCATGATATATGCTATAAATTCAGGGATTATGAATATGCCTCTGAATGGAATAACGGAAAAAGGGTTTTAAAACGGATTCGACGAACCGATTCTACAAAGGTGATAGATGTAAAAGAAAGCCGGGGTTTCAATAGATATGTCAATGATAGTTTGGTGCCTTTAAAAGATTCCATTGCCAATTTGTACGCCAATTCCGTGAATTCCGTACATTATTTTGCCTACTTGCCATACGGGCTGAACGATCCCGCGGTGAATAAAGAGCTATTGGGCGAAGTTGGTATAAGGGGTAAGGAGTATTATAAGGTGAAGGTAACTTTTGATCGTCAGGGTGGAGGAAAGGATTATGAGGACATCTATCTGTATTGGTTTAACAAAGAGACCTTTAAGCCGGATTACCTGGCGTATAAGTTTTATGTGGATGGGGGAGGTATCCGCTTTAGGGCAGCATATAATGAACGTTTTGTAGGAGGTATCCGTTTTGTAGATTATGAAAATTATGGGGCCTCCCTGGACGGGACTTCATTTTATGATGTGGAGCTGCTTTATGAAAGAAACAAATTGAAATTACTGTCCAAAATAGTATTGGAAGATATTTCCGTGAAAGCGTCCAATTAGGGCCTAGTCCATTTTTAACCTAATATCCGTGGCTTTTCCATTTATGATCCGCACAATAAACAGGCTACTATTGTCATAATCGTCCATTTGAACATATTTTTCTTCTCCCAACATAAGATTGACGAACTCTGGAGTAGTATTGCTATGCCCAACAATGAGAACGTTTTTGCCCAGATTTAGACTTTTAAACTCTTCGATATTGATTGCTTTGGGGTCGTAGTATTGGGGGGTAATTTCTTTTTTTACGGAGGTGGGCGCGGCGGTCATAGCGGTTCTTTCAAAATCGGTGATGTAAATGGCATCCAGGGCAATAGGGTCGAATACTTCGGCCCAGCGTATGGCCCGTCCCAGTCCGTCCTGATTTAATTCCGGATCTACGTTTTCCGGATCGCTACGATCTTTTTCGGCATGTCTTATAAAGTAATAGGTGGAAATAGAATCTTCCGTAATTTCCAAGGGCAATTTCGGGTCTTCCTTACAGGACATAGCGCCGATGGTTAAGGAAAGCATCAATAGCAGCTTTATATATTTCATGTTCAATTCTATTTTGGTCTTCGGTTCTCCTTGTAAAGTAACTAAAATTACAGTAAAATAGTATGCAGTACCCGTAGTTTTTTGTTCTTTTGCATATGGATAAAAAGTACGCTATATATGCTATTTTGTTTGCGATAATGTTTTCGCGGGCTCAAGAAGTTGCGCTTCCTACTGACTTAAGGCAGCACAACTTAACCCAATTCAATGCCAGTTTGTTCAATCCGGTTTTTTCATTGGACAGGAACCATCCCGAGTCCATTGCCTGGTGGTCCAGATATCAATGGCAGACCATAGATGGCGACCCTACTTCCATTTTCTTGAATTATTCCAGAAAAATAAGTGCCCGTTCCTCTATAGGTGCCGGTTTTATCCAAAACAATACAGGGGTGTTTTTAAATACCGGTGGCGTACTCAACTATGCTTATGCCTTTGACCTGGGCAATAATATGCAATTGTCCGTTGGTTTGAACGTTTTTGGTTACAACAGTGAAATTGCAGACGATAGGTATAATCCAAACCCGGAAATTTTACTGCCCCAGCTGGAATTGTCCAAAAATGCATTTATTATGCAATTTGCACCGGGTGTCCGATTTTCCATAGATGGTTTCGGAGTGGGGTTTACGGCGGAAAATCTGTTTGATTATAATTTTTCCACTAATACCAGTGCTTCCAGATCCGATGAAAAAATTTACTTGGGGATGGTAGATTATCGATTGCCCATTACCCTGTTCACTGGAGTGGACAATGCATACTTTCTTCCGATGTTGTATGTAAAATCTGTACCCTATGGGGATACGCAAGTGGGACTAAATACCTTGTTATCCTCCAATAAATTTTGGCTGCAAGGGGGATATAACAGCTTCTACGGTATCTCTGGAGGTCTAGGCGGTAGATTTTTCAAGCATTTATCATTGGGCGCTTTAATAGAATATGGCTTGGACGCAGATGTTAGGGATCAGGATCCCACCTTTGAAATAATTGCGGCCTATACCTTGGGCAGTCCCGATACCCGTAAAAAGGTAGTAGGTTTTGATGTGGACGAGGTGCCAGTGGAGATGGAAAAACCAGAGGAAGTTGTTCCTGTGGAAGAAACGGATCGTATTGCAGAGGAAGCAAAAATTCAGAAAGAACTGAGCAAATCGGAAGCCTTGGCCGAGAAAAAAGCATTGAAAAGGGCCAAAAAAGAAAAAAGGGTCAGAGGCAAGAAAAAGAAAGCGATTGCTGAAGAGTTGAGAGCGGCAGAAGAATTGGCCGAGGCAAAACGGTTGAAGGAAGAACAGGAAGCCGAGGCGTTGGCGATGGCTGTCCGGATAAAGGAACAACAAAGATTGGATTCCATAAAAGCTATGGAATTGGCATTGGCCCAGAAAATCCAGGATGATCTGGAGATGATCGCTGCTAGGAAGAAGGCGGGCAGGGCGATTACAAAGGGCCATTATGAGGAAGTGGATAAACTGGAGGGCCAAAAAGCCGGATTTTATCTTATAGGCAATGTTTATGGTACCTCCAGGTATCGCGATATATTTGTGGAAAGTCTTAAAAAGAAAGGTATAGATGCAAAGTTTTTCTATTTGGAAAAGACCAAATGGGACTATGTGTATTTGGAAAGGTTCGATACCCTGGGCGAAGCGGAAGCGGCAAGGGATAATAAATTTAACGGTAAATATACCGAAAGGACCTGGATATTTAGGATAATAGGGGAGTAATTGCCCAATTACTTTTTTATTTCCCGGACAATTAATTGGTCCAGGTAGGTCACCGTGTTCAGTAGGTATTTCCTATCTCCCGTTATAGTGGCCATGGCCACTGCTCCTTGAAGCATTGTAAATAGTTGTTTGGAAAACTGAAGGGGTGTTACGGGCAGTCTAAGCTCATTGTTGTTCAGCCCATTTTCCAGGACCAGGGCAATTTTCCCCTCAATGGTCTTTATGGTTTCCCTGGTGGCGGCCAGCAGTTGGGAGTTGTTGTGATTGGCGTCTATTCCAATATTTAAAATGGGGCAACCGCCCAATTCCTCAATAAAAGTATCGTAGTGTCTATAGAAATTGGTAAGTACAAATAGTTTCTGTAGAGAGGTACCGCTCGAATTTAGCTTATCGTCTATTTCGGCCAAGAGTTTTTTGCTGTTATATTCAAAGGCGGCAAGTGCCAAGGAATCCTTGTTTTCAAAGTTTCCGTATATGGCCCCTTTGGTTAGGCCGGTAGCCTCTGTAAGGTCGCTCATACTGGTACCAACATATCCTAGTTTGTTGAAAATGGGAGCAACGGTTTCAATGATATAGGCGGTTGTTCTCTCGGCTTTTGTAGACATGTCCTTACAGTTTTATGCTAATATAAAAAATCTTATACTGTATGGTATATATTGTTAATAAAAAAGGGCATCCAATGTATACTTGGATGCCCTACTATTATATGTGGCCATTTTAGCTGTTAATTGGCCAGTTCGCTCTCATTTCTGAATACAAGCTGATCGTCGAACGAGTCGATAAGGATAATTCCACCAGGGTGGATTTTCCCGCTTAACAATTCTTTGGAAATATTGTTCAATACTTCTTTCTGAATTACCCTTTTTATGGGTCTCGCACCATATTGGGGATCGAACCCTTTGTTGGCCAGGTAATCTATGGCCTCTTCGGTTGCATCAATTGTAATTTGTTGTTTGGCAACCAACTTTTTCAACTGATCCAGTTGTAGTACCACTATCTTTTTAATGTCCTTTCTGCTCAAAGGGGTAAACATGATAATGTCGTCTATACGGTTTAGGAACTCAGGCCTTATCGTTTTTCGCAATAGTCCCAATACCTCCACCCTGGCAGCCTCTGTAGCGCTGTAGATGTCTTTGTTGTCCTCAAATTTTTCCTGGATAATATGGCTTCCCATATTACTGGTCATGATGATGATGGAATTCTTGAAATCGGCAACCCGGCCTTTATTGTCCGTTAACCTGCCCTCATCCAATACCTGTAGAAGGATATTAAAGGTGTCCGGGTGCGCCTTTTCGATCTCATCCAGCAAGACCACGGAATAGGGTCTTCTCCTCACTGCCTCGGTCAATTGACCTCCTTCGTCATAGCCAACGTATCCCGGAGGGGCACCTACCAATCTACTTACGGCATGGCGCTCTTGGTATTCGCTCATATCGATCCTGGTCATGGCATTCTCGTCATCAAATAGATAGGAGGCCAATGTTTTTGCCAATTCTGTCTTACCTACCCCTGTGGTTCCAAGGAAGAGGAAGGAGCCAATGGGTCTTTTGCTGTCCTGCAATCCGGCCCTGCTTCTTCGTATGGCGTCGGAAACGGCCTGTATGGCTTCTTCCTGCCCTACCACTCGTTTGTGGAGGACGTCTTCCAGTTTTAACAACTTTTCCCTTTCGCTTTGAAGCATTTTTGTAACCGGGATACCTGTCCATTTGGCTACCACTTCGGCGATGTCCTCGTTGGTCACCTCTTCCTTGATCAGGGTTTCCCCATGTTGCTGTTCTTCCAGTTCGCTTTCCAGTTTTTCCAATCGTTCCTGGGCTTCCTTTATTTTGCCGTACCTGATTTCGGCAACTTTCCCATAATCCCCATTACGTTCGGCCCTTTCGGCTTCCAATTTGTAGTTTTCAATATCGTTCTTTGTTTTTTGGATATCGTCCACTACCGTTTTTTCACTCTCCCATTTGGCAAAAATTTCATTTCTGTCTTCCTTTAAATTGGCAAGGTCCACATTCAAAGCCTTTAGTTTTGAGGTATCGTTCTCCCGCTTTATGGCTTCTATTTCAATTTCCAACTGCATTATTTTACGATCCAACACATCCAGTTCCTCGGGTTTGGAATTTATTTCCATCCTTAACTTGGAGGCGGCTTCATCCATTAGATCTATCGCTTTGTCCGGTAAAAATCTATTGGTGATATAACGTTGTGATAATTCAACAGCGGCAATTACGGCTTCGTCCTTGATCCTGACCTTGTGGTGCGCTTCGTACTTTTCTTTTATTCCCCTGAGAATGGATATGGCACTTTCGGTATCGGGTTCGTCCACCACAACTTTTTGAAACCTTCGTTCCAAAGCTTTGTCCTTTTCAAAATATTTTTGGTATTCATCCAGGGTGGTGGCACCTATGGCCCTAAGTTCCCCCCGCGCAAGGGCAGGTTTAAGAATATTGGCGGCATCCATGGCGCCCTGTCCGCCTCCGGCCCCGACAAGGGTGTGGATTTCGTCTATAAAAAGCACGATGTTCCCGTCCGAAGAGGTTACCTCCTTGATAACGGCCTTTAATCGCTCCTCAAATTCCCCTTTGTATTTGGCTCCCGCAATTAGCGCGCCCATATCCAGGGAATAGATTATTTTATCCTTGAGGTTTTCGGGAATGTCGCCCTGTACAATTCTATGGGCCAGACCTTCCGCAATCGCGGTTTTGCCCACGCCAGGTTCCCCAACCAGCATTGGGTTGTTTTTTGTTCTACGGGACAGGATCTGTAGCACCCTTCTAATTTCCTCATCCCTTCCTATTACGGGATCCAACTTTCCGCTATCCGCCAGTTCATTGAGGTTTTTGGCATATTTGTTCAAGGAATTATAGGTGTCCTCGGCACTTTGGGAAGTTACTCTGCCCCCCTTTCTCAATTCATTTATAGCGGTCTTAAGGTCTTTTTCGGTAACCCCCTGGTCCTTCAATATTTGGGCTATCTTGCTCTTGGATTTGAAAATTGCCAATAACAAATGTTCTATGGAGACATATTCATCTTCCATTTCTTTGGCAATAATACTCGCATCGGTAAGGGTCTTATTGGCTTCCCTGGATAGCATTATTTCACCGCCCGAGACTTTGGGAAAACTTTCCAGTTCCTTTTCCAGGATTTGGTTCAAGAGAGTAGTGTTTACATTTAATTTTTTAAGGATAAACGGAAGTACGTTCTCCTCAACCTCGGAGATAGCCTTGAAAATATGCTCGTTCTCTATTTGTTGATGGCCCAGGCCTTGCGCCATCTGTTGCGCGTGCTGTATGGCTTCCTGCGACTTTATAGTGAAGTTGTTAAAATTCATATAGTTGTTTTTTTATGTTATTGCTTACTTTTGAAGTCTTAAAAACAACAACCTTACCAGTATTTTCAACAAGACAAAATGTCGCTTATCCTTTTAATTTAAGCGACAATACGGCAGATGTAAGGTCAACAACAATTATTGGACTTAATACTAAAATTACGAAATGGGAATATTTAATCGGCTTTTTGGAAAGGAAAATAATAGCGAAAGTGAAAAAAAAGTTGCCAAGGTGGCCTGGATCCCTTTGGCGTCCGTAGATCAATTAGCGATGATCAAGGAAAGGTCCAAGGCCAGGCCTCAGGTAATATTTAAGCACTCCACTACCTGCGGGATCAGTAGAATGGTTATGAATCGGTTCAACGAAGGATATGATATGCCTAAGGACAGTTTGGACCTCCATTATTTGGATCTGCACCAATATCGGTCTGTTTCCAATGAGATCAGTAGTGTTTTTGGTGTTGTCCATGAATCCCCACAGTTGCTTGTAATTAAAAACGGAGTGGTAGTGGCCCATGAATCACATGGGGCCATTACCCAACTTGATTTGACAAAATATATATAGACTGGATTTGAGGGATCAATTAAATCGATGTCTGGTGATTATGCCCTTCAATTTGGCTTTTAGTTCCTCCCCTGCGTCATAGACCATTTGTTCGTTGCTGGGGAAGGGCACGGCAGATAGTTTCAATAATGGGACCATATCTTCCTCCAGGGCATTTGTATCACCGTTATGCTTGGCATAGACATGGGTAAAGACGAATTGACTGGCCAAGGGGTAGGAATTGATCTGCTGTTGATTGTGTAAATCCAAAAAGCTCACGTTTCCAACTACTTCAACCGATTTGAGCTGGGTGAATTGATAAAAATTACATTTAACGGTCTTGAATTTGTCGATCTTTATTTTGTTGCCCAGACTGTCCTTTAAAACTTCCCCATTGGCGTTTGTGGCATATTTATAGCCATCCTTGATCTGCTTTTCCTTGGAAATCTGCTTTTCGGTAACCTGTTCCGGACTAATATTGATATTCCGGAACGCCACCTGCATTTCATAATCATATTTAATGTTTTCCAAAGCGTTGGTGTGGTAAACGGTCCAAAGGTCGTTTAATCCGAAAGTATTGAAATTTAGCAGTTCCTGCTCCAGACGGTTGGGGACTATTTGTTCGGAATCATTGATCATTACCACCTGAACGTAATCCAGACCTTTGTTGTGGGCCTCTTCCAGTTTATATTGGATATCCCTGTAATTGGGGTTTATTTCGTTCAGATATGACAATTCATCGAATGCCTTTCTGTAATCTTCCTTGTACCGACCTGTATTTAAAAGCGCAGAGGCATTGTTGTACAAATAGTCCGACAATTCCCGTTTGGATTTGATTATTTCCTCATCATAATCTTTAAATGCAAATCGGGCATCCCTATTTTCCTCATATAGTTTTAATGGCAATAAGGGTTTTATGCGCTCTTGGATGGATCTTAGGTTTTGATATCCGTTAAAAATTATTTCATGGTTGACCGGATTGTTGTCCTTCTTTAAGAAAGCGATCTGTTGAAGCTCACGTTCTGTGTTTTTCTTGAAGGCCTCTTCCAACATAAGGATATATGGCTGATTGGATTTTTTTGACTTGTTTGTGGCAATATTTTGCAAGGCGGTATTTATTGCGTTGCCATAATTGCCCGTATTTATGGCTTCCTGTGTTTTTTTGACCCCTCCGCAAGAGATTAAAGAAAACAGTATCAGCAAGATGGGTATTATTTGTTTCATGACGTTTGGTATAAGAATATTATGGACATAGTTCAATAGCTATGCCAAAATAGTTCCATACACAAACGTTAAACTATTCGGTATAGTACAAACGGAGTCGTTTTTTTGGTCCTATTTCTTCTTCTGTTGAAATACCGGAAGCAATTTGGTGGAGACTTCCCCAAAACCGATACGTACATTATCTTTTTTACAGTAACCGGTTATGGTTACCGTATCGTAATCCTCAATGAACTTTCTTGTGGACCCATCCTCCAAGGCAAGGGGTTTTTCCCCACGCCAAGTAAGCTCCAACATGGAGCCATAAGTATCGGGGGTAGGGCCGGAAATGGTACCGCTGCCCATCATATCCCCACTATTTACTTTGCAACCATTTATGGTATGGTGGGCCAGTTGTTGGGCCATTGTCCAATACATATACTTAAAGTTGGAACGGGTAACGGTAGTTGCTTTGCGGCCTTCCGGTTTTATGGAAACTTCCAAATTTATATCGAAACCTTTTTTTCCTGTTTGCTGTAGGTAGGGCAGGGGGGTTGGTGTTTGGGCCGGGCTGGCTACCCTAAAGGGTTCCAGAGCATCCAGGGTAACTATCCATGGCGATATGGAAGATGCAAAATTTTTGGCCAGAAAGGGACCTAAGGGCACGTATTCCCATTTTTGGATATCCCTGGCGCTCCAATCGTTAAAAAGTACCATTCCAAAGATGTAATTCTCCGCTTCCTCAACAGGAATAGGTTCTCCCAAAACATTGGCGTCTGTGGTAATAAATGCCATTTCCAATTCAAAATCCACTAATTTGGAGGGACCAAAAATTGGTTGCTCCTCTCCTGCAGGAAGGGTCTGTCCCATGGGCCTTCTAACTGCGGTACCGCTAGGTACTATAGAGGAACTTCTCCCATGATATCCTACGGGTATGTGCAACCAATTGGGCAGTAATGCATTTGCCGGATCCCTGAACATTTTGCCCACATTGGTGGCATGCTCCTTACTGGAATAGAAATCCGTATAATCCCCAATCTGCACGGGAAGCTGCATTTCTATTTCGTCCATGGTAAAAAGAACGATGCTTTTATGTTCTTCGTTGTTCTTTAGATCGTTGTTGTTGATGTCGAATATTTCACTGATCCTGTTTCGGACCAAACGCCAGGTCTTTTTACCGTCGGAAATGAAGTCGTTCAGCGTGTCCTGCAAGAATATATCATCGGTTAAGGGGATGTCCTTAAAATACCCCAGTTGATGCAATGCCCCCAAATCTATTGCGTAATTACCAATTCTTGAACCTATGGTAATGATATCATCCCTGGTCAGGAAAACTCCAAAAGGAATATTCTGAATGGGAAAATCAGAATTGATGGGTACGGGCAACCATGTTTTTTTTTCTGGAAGATTAGTTTTTAACGGCATTTCGGAATTGTTAACTGGTGTTTAATAAATATCTTATCAAATATATTATTTTCTAGCAATTAACGGTCGGCAATTCGTATTTTTGCACATTATTTAATAGAATATTACTTTATGCAACGCGACAATCAAATTTTTGAACTAATTGAGGCGGAGAAGGAACGCCAAATAGATGGAATTGAACTAATTGCTTCCGAGAATTTTACCAGCCCACAGGTTATGGAGGCTGCCGGATCCGTATTGACCAATAAGTATGCAGAAGGATATCCCGGTAAGCGTTATTATGGGGGTTGTGAAGTGGTTGATGAAATAGAGCAATTGGCCATAGATAGGGCGAAACAATTATTTGGAGCGGCATATGCCAATGTTCAGCCACACTCCGGGTCCCAGGCCAATGCCTCTGTATTCCATGCATGTCTAAAGCCGGGTGATACCATTCTTGGATTTGATCTGTCGCATGGAGGCCATTTGACCCATGGTTCTCCCGTTAACTTTTCCGGTAGATTATATAATCCTGTGTTCTATGGAGTGGATGAGGAGACCGGAGTACTAAATTATGATAAAATTCAGGCCATAGCCACGAAAGAACGGCCTAAACTTATCATAGCCGGGGCCTCTGCCTATTCCAGGGATATGGATTTTAAAAAATTCAGGGAAATTGCAGATAGTGTAGGAGCCATACTTTTGGCCGATATATCCCACCCTGCGGGACTTATTGCCAAAGGGATACTAAACGATCCAATACCACATTGCCATATTGTAACCACAACCACCCATAAGACCTTGCGCGGTCCAAGGGGGGGGCTTATTTTAATGGGTGAGGATTTTGATAATCCTTTCGGGATAAAGTTGAAGAACGGTTCTTTGAGAAAAATGTCCGCCTTATTGGATCTGGCTGTTTTTCCGGGCAATCAGGGAGGTCCATTGGAGCACATCATTGCGGCAAAGGCCATTGCCTTTGGAGAGGCCTTGACCGATGAATTTCTGCACTATATGCTTCAGGTGAAGAAAAATGCTGCGGCAATGGCCAGCGCATTTGTTGATAAGGGATATAAAATTATTTCCGGCGGTACGGACAACCATATGATGCTGATCGACTTAAGGAATAAAAATATCACAGGAAAGGATGCTGAAAATGCCTTGGTAAAAGCGGATATTACTGCCAATAAGAATATGGTTCCCTTTGATGATAAATCCCCTTTTGTAACCAGCGGTATACGTTTTGGTACGGCTGCGATTACCACAAGAGGCTTAAAGGAAGACCAAATGAGGGTTATAGTGGACTTGATCGATCAGGTATTAATGAATCCCGAAGATGTGAAGGTTATTGATGGGGTAAGGGAAAAAGTAAATGCCCTGATGCATTCAAGAGCGTTATTCAATGCCTAATTTATATTGAAATACTGTCCATAGGGTGTACTATCAAGACTTCTTTATACTTTGTGGACAGTTTTTAGCTATTCCTTCTATTCACTGAGGATTTGAATATCTCCAAATATTATGGTTTTGGTATTTAGATCATATATGGCCGCTTCTTCAGTTTGGTCATAGTACATTCCCCAAAACCCGAAATAGTCGTTCGTGTTATTATTGTCGGAAACAATATTTTTTAATTTTGCATCGCTTTCCAAGGTATCTTCCTCAAATACAGGTATAAATATTTCAAAGGGAGTCTCATTCAATCCTTTTGTGTAATATAAATTGTGGTTGATAAGCTCCGAAAAGATATTTTCCAATTGGTCTATAATACTTTGATCGTAAATTTTGCTTATGAGAATGGTGGTGTCCGTCAAGGATACGGTTAGTTCACTTATATCCAAATTTATTTCGTTCCGCTTTTTTAGGTCCGAATACGCCAAAAGGAATAATAAGGTCTTTTCTTGGTCGGAATCTTTAGGGCGACCGGTGCAAGTGGATGGCTTATTTATATAAAACAAAGCTTCGTCCAGACTTAAGTTGCATTTAAGGTCTATTATCAAATTGGCGGATTCTTCTTTTTCACCATAATTGGTGATACTAACCTCTGCAAAAAAATGCTTTTCCAGCCCTTTTCTAAAAGCCTCTAACCCCACAATATGGTCGGTGCCTTTTGTTCCAATTTTTGGATTATTGAAAAACTCGTTTCCCGATTTCGACATCCTTATAGTAATTAATTAAAAAATTTACGTCAAAATTAGGCTAATGCTTTGTCCTTAATTAGATAAAAACCTTATAAAAAATAAGGTTTCTGTTCAGATTGGGTGTGTTCGTCGAAAAAGTAAACGTTAAACGGTAAAGAGGTGTATGGAACCTCTTAAATGAGAGGTAATAAAGCGGATTGACGATATTTTTTTAAAATTCTGGGTGCTTAAGCAGGAAAGCATCGCCTAAGTAAGGGAAATAGCATGCATTCGATTATAGAAATCCTCTATTTCTAGCTTCATGGACCAGGGCCAAATCGTTCTGTTTTTCTACCCCAAAAATTACTTTAAGCTGTCTTTTTCTATTTTCTATTCCTGCCAGGGACAGGTTTATAAAATCGACCATATCCTTTGTTCTTGTTCCAATTGAAACGTGGTAGAGTATTTTTTTGTCATTATCGTCCAATAATAGGTCATTGGAGACTTTTTTTCTAATAGCTGCCAGTGCTTTCTGACTATAATAAGGGGGCGAGTTAATTACGCCCCTGACCATGGCAATTAGGGATTTTTCATCTATTTCCGATTTTACCATATAGCCATCGGGATTCACGTTTTTCAGAATGCTGTTTATTCTATAGTTATCACTAAATGAGGACATGAATACTATTTTGGTATCCGGGATTATTTTTCTGGCAATAATTCCCAAGTCCTCCCCGGTTTGTGGTTCCTCCAAATGGGTCTCCGTTAATTGTACATCCAACAATAAAAGGTCGTATTTAAATGATCTTGCCGAATCCTCTATTTTTTGCTTTCCGGTTTCGAAAGTATTGGCTGTTTCAACCTTGATCTGAAATTCTTCGAATTCGGCAGCCTCCAAAAGATATTTATACCCAGTAGTGATCATTTCATGATCATCTACCGTTAAGATTCTTAAAGTTCTCATTTTATTGTCGATTAAAATAATCCATTAGGCCTGTAACGACTCCATCTGTTCTTCCATTACACAGGGAATGGTGACTATTACCTTTGTTCCCTGTCCAATCTTACTTTGAATATGATAGGTTCCGTTCAATTTCTCCAATCTAGAATTAATGTTTTTAAGTCCTATTCCCCTTTTTCCCTTTTTCTGGTCAAAACCAATACCATTATCCAGAACTACTATTTTTACATACTCATTTTCCGATTCGAACAAAAGATCCACTTTAGTGGCCTTGGCATGCTTTATACAATTCTGCAAGCTTTCTTGTACAATTCTATAAATATTAATTTTAATATCTCCTTTTAATTGGTCCCAATCAATTTTATGGTCATACTTAAAATGACATTTCATTTTGGAGGAATCTTGAATTGTCTTGACCAATTCTTCAATGGATATAATAAAGTTATGAATTTTTTCTTGAGATGCCCTGCTCAATTCATGGGAAATTGTACGGATCTCTTCCTCCAAACCTTGTAATTTTTTAAGTAGCTCACTACGTTTAAGAACGGAATCGGAATCTGTTTTATTGTTAAGTCCGGAAAGAATTAAACGTATTCCCAACATTTGTCCTAAAATACCGTCGTGCAATTCCTCTGAAATCCGCTTTTTTTCCAGTTGTTTGCCTTCTTCTACTTTCTTGTTTTGGGCCAAGAGCAAATTAAAGATTTCTTGATTGGCTTTCTGTTGTGCCTGTTCAAATCTCAATTTTTGATTTTTTCGACGTTGGTCTATAGTGGTCAGAATAAATGCGGCAAGAACAAATAGGGTCGTAGCTATCCCTATCCATAATTGGCGCTGCCGGGTGAGCAATTCATTTTGTTCAATAAATTCATCGGTCTCAAAACGTATCCTGGCAAATTTATTTCTGGTGGAGCGTTCTTCCCTAATTAAACTGTCGTTTAGTTTTATGTATTCCCGGGTGTATTGGGAAGAATTCTTGGGGTCTATTTTTGCCATAAGTTCCA
>CBFGWQ010000091.1:0-14218 GCA_965652575.1 uncultured Arenibacter sp.
GAAAGTAAAATTCCTATCGATACCATTAGTGCGATAGGAATTTCACTTATATTCTTTTTTTATGGACTGAAATTGGGTCCGGACAAATTAATGGCAGGACTAAAAAATTGGAAATTACATGCGTTGATACAGGCTACGACCTTTTTGATTTTTCCTTTATTGGTTTTGGTTTTCCGTCCCTTCCTCCAAAATGAGGAACAGGAAACCATTTGGTTGGCCTTCTTTTTCCTGGCAGCCCTGCCCTCGACCGTATCCTCATCGGTGGTTATGGTGTCCATAGCAAACGGGAATATTCCGGCCGCCATATTTAATGCCAGTATTTCCGGAATCATAGGTATAATAATTACTCCTCTTTGGATGGGACTTTTTGTACATGGGGCGCAAACAGATTTTGATTTTACCACAATTTACATGAAACTCATTGTCCAAATAATCCTACCGGTGGTATTGGGATTCTCGTTGCAACGTTTTTTAGGTGATTTTGCCCAAAGGCACAATAGCAGGTTGACCCTTTTTGACAAGTCCATTATTCTACTGATAATTTACAAGAGTTTTGCGGTATCCTTTGATGACCAGATCTTTAGTACCGTCTCTCTTTTAGATCTATTTGTACTTTTTATGGGTGTAATAGTGTTATTTATTGCCGTTTTTTACCTGACCCGATTTATGGCCGAAAAATTACAGTTTAAGCGGGAGGATCAAATTACGGCACAGTTTTGTGGCACCAAAAAATCATTGGTACACGGCACGGTCTTTTCTAAAATACTTTTTGGAAATATGGCGTCCATAGGAATAATATTACTGCCGTTGATGCTATTCCACGCTACGCAAATATTGATCATTAGTATGATTGCTTCAAGGAAAAGTCAAACCCAGGGCTTATAAATTGGGTATTATTCTTATGGACCAATATTAATAGTCGATTACCAATTATATGCAATAATGCCCGGATCCCCAAAGCCACTGATATTTAGCTCGGTAGGGACCTACAAGATTCATTGTGTACGGGCAATCTGCAGTTTCTTAAGCCAACTTTGGGGAAGGTTTTTATACCTTAGCGCATTTAAGCCATAAATATGGCCATGGCAAAACAACAACGCTATTTTGTTAAAGAACTCATCTTGACTTTTTCCAATTGGTTAAAAAATTGCTCTTTTTTGTCCTTGCGCCAGCCGGCCCGTTCGCTAAAATAACCCACAGGATTATTTTTATACGCTCCGTCCTGTCATTTTTTCATTCCGTGGCCCTGCTATGCTCCCGAAAGTTTTCGGGATTAAAAATGCCTTCAATCAAACTCAAAATAGTTAATTTCCACTTCAATCAAAAAAGTCAAGATGAGTTCAAAGATTAAATGGAGCAAATCTTCCGGGTCGGATTATAAAAAGGCATTACTTTTTATGATCATCAGTACCTTTTCATTCGCTTTAATGAATGTTACCGTAAAATATTTGGACCGGATCCCAACATTCCAGATCGTATTTTTTAGATGCCTGGGTTCCTTTGTATTGGCAACCACCTATATTATGGTAAAGGGGATTCCAATCTTTGGTATCCGAAGAAGACTAATGTTGCTAAGGGCCGTGTTGGGCTTAACGGCAATGAGCCTGTTCTTTCTTTCCTTAAAACACCTGAACGTGGGCACGGCAGTTTCATTACGGTATTTATCCCCTATTTTTGCCGCTTTTTTTGCTGTTGCCGTATTACGGGAAAAGTTGAAAAATGTGCAATGGATTTTCTTCCTTACCGCCTTTGCAGGGGTATTGGTCCTAAAGGGATTTGATGGCAATATCAATACTACCGGGCTCGCTTTAATCTTGACTGCTTCCGTTTTTAGTGGAATGGTCTATGTCGTTATTAGAAAAATAGGGGTATCGGACCATCCGGCAGTGGTGGTAAATTACTTTATGTTCCTTGGTACCATTATTGGCGGACTATTGGCCATAGCGGTTTGGGTGGGGCCAATAGGGTACGAATGGATGTTTTTGTTTTTATTGGGGATCTTTGGTTTCATGGGACAATTGTATATGACCAGGGCTTTTCAAATTGCCAAAACGAACCTTGTGGCCCCCTTAAAATATATTGAAGTAATTTTTACTATTTCCATTGGGGTTTTATGGTTCCATGAGGCCTATACAATTTATAGTTTCATAGGATTGTTTATGATTATTTCAGCTTTGGTGCTGAATACTTTGGTAAAGAAAGATTAAGTATTGAACCCATCTTGACTTTTTGTTTTCAACCGAAAAGTTATGCTTTGTGCCCTAATAAAAAATTTCTTGAAACCGACCATCCTCGAGGCAGAGCCGTAGAGGTATTTCGCCGTACCGATAGCTATCGGCATCATTTTGGCCTTAGGGCCAAAAGCCGAAATTTTATATTTTGCCCCACCCGGAATTACGAAAAAGCAATTCCTACCCTGCCTACCGGCCAGGCGGGAAAGACAAAATTAGGGTGCAAAATGATGATTTTGCAGGTAATAAAAGAAGTCAAAATGAGTTCCTTATCAAAAAAGCACAACATATCCCAAATAAGTTATAGCTTTGTACCTTAAATGGGGTGCTTGCATAAACCGCAGGCTGAGATGATACCCAGGAGTTTTTGCTCTGAACCTGATCCGGATAATGCCGGCGTAGGGATTTTGGTCCAACAGCACCTTGCAAGTTGGGACTTTCTTCATCTTTTTCCATTTTATAAATTAAGGAATCGATGGAGAATCTTTTTACACAGCTTACATACTTACAGATAATTGGAACGGTCCTAGGAGTAGTGCAAGTACTTTTGGCAAGGAACAATAATATCCACAACTATTTATTTGGAACAGTATCCATACTTATTGGTATTTGGGTACTTTATCAAACAAAACTATATGCGGATATTGTACTTCATCTGTACTATTTGTTTATGAGTATCTACGGCTGGCTTTTTTGGAAATATGGCAGGCAAAAAAAGGAAACGCCCATTACCTACTCGGACAGATCGGAAAAAATAATGGCTATTGCCATTGTAATCGCCTGCTTTGCGCTAATGGTCTATTGGTTGGGCCATTTTACCAATTCCGATGTCCCTGTCTGGGATGCGGCCGTAAGTGCCTTTGCCTGGGCGGGGATGTGGCTCATGGCCAAAAGAAAGATGGAGAATTGGATCTACCTTAATATTAGCAATCTTATTGCGATCCCCTTGCTCCTGTACAAAGAACTGTACATTTATGCGGGCCTGACCATTTTCTTGTTTGTGGTGGGGACCTCGGGATATTTTAAATGGAGAAAATTAATTTTGGAAAACAATAATGGACAAACTGCACAAGCTTAGAAAACTGGGTTGGGGAGCCGATGTATTTCCGCAAGATGCTTTGGATTGCATCAATAATGAAAACCTTTGGAACCTATGGGTCCCAAGAACCCATGGCGGATTGGAACTATCCCTAAAGGCGGGATTGTCCTTACTGAAGGATTTGTCCAAGATCGATGCCAGCCTGGGATGGACCATCACACTTTGTAGCGGGGCCAACTATTTTGTAGGCAATTTACAGCCAAATAAGGCCAGGGAAATTTTTATGAAGGCCGGATCCCCTGCCTGTTTGGGCGGAAGTGGAGGGGTTTTTGGGACGGCCGAGAAAATGAACGATCACTACAGGATCAGGGGGAAATGGCGCTATGCCACTGGTGCTCCCTACCTTACCCATTTTACATTAAATGCAGAAATTATGGAAAATGGAATCCTATTGCAAAATAATGACGGATCGGCAAGGGTGCAATCGTTCGTAATCCCTAAAAATGCAGTGCAGGTAATTGAAGATTGGAATACCATGGGCCTCAAAGCCACTGCCACACATTCTTTTGCCGTTAAGGATTATATGGCCCACAAGAGCTGTAGTTTCACCTATAATGAGGTTTATCTGCCCCAGCCTATTTTCAAGGTCCCCTTTACCCTTTTTGCCGATCTAACACTATGGATAAATTACGTAGGTATTGCGGAACATTTATTGGAAGGAGCCAATACGGAAATTTTAAAGGGAAACCTGAACGCCTTGGAAAATATTATTCTGGAGTCCGATCGAAAAATATTTCATTACGCTGATGAAATCGAGAAAAAGATCGAAGAAAAAAGCACTATTGAAGGCGAATATATGGAAGAAATACACCATGCCGCTGTACAGTCCGTAAAGGAAATTTCCAGGAATATCATAGAAATTTTTCCAAAATTAGGGGTAAGGGCAAGCACAAATGGCCATCTATTAAACCAGATCTTCTGTGACTATTTTACAGCTACCCAACATCATATTTTTTCAAGGGAATGAAGCGGGTTGAAAGTTGAAGGTTCGAATGTTCAAAGTTGTCCGATTGTGTAGAGATCTTTTTATAGAGTTGGCAATAAGAGGTAGCAGTTGGCAGTGACAGTTGGCAGTGACAGTTGGCAGCTTTAAAATTCAAGGTTTCAAGTTCAAGGTTCAAGGTTCAAAGATCTAAATTTCCCTCTTTACACAACCTTCCTCCTGCTTACTGCCACTTCCAACAGAAAACCGTTACTGTCCAATCCGATTTCGGCCCAATCAACTAGATGCTAGATGTTGGATGCTAGATGCTAGATATTAGAATTGAGATATTAGATACTAGATGTTAGATTCAAACCTTGAACTTTGGACCTTGTAACCATATACATAATTCTTAGTGCAGCTTATCTTCCGTACGGATTACGAGCGACTTGTTCAAGGTAACTACAACAGTACCCTCATCATCCGTTGGGGCAACCGAGGTTATAAAATTGTTATGTTGGTTTCCTGAAGTTACTATTGGATTGCCATACCAGTCATTTCCGTTATTGACAAAGATATTATTGGTAATGGTAGTTTTGGAATCATGTTTAAAACCTCCTCCGGTATTAATAATGGTTCCCGTATTTCCCTGAAATAGGTTCCCGTCAAAAAGAGTGTTATTGGCCCCCAATGTATCCTCCCCCCATGACGGGGTGTCACCAATCTTACTTGAAAAAGTAAATAACAGACGACCGGTATTGTCCACAAATTTGGAGTTTAATATTTGGTAGCGGTTTACCCCTTTAAAACTGGCTATTTGATCATAATTTCTACTAAAGATGCAATTGTCTATTTTTACATAGTGCTCTGTAGAAAAGATGGGGCCCCTATTGGAAATAAAAGACGAGCCGGTAATGGTAATTCTATTGGTATAGTCATTTTCATTGTCCGAGGTAAAATTGGGGGTGGATCCCCAATAGCTTCTAAATAGGGTAGCAGAATTATTTTCAAAAATGGAGTTGGAGATAGTAATGGTAGATTGGTCCCCCTTGGACCAAAACGCGGTTTGATCGGAAATCCCGACTACCCTTATTTCAGATGCCTTTACGGCAGAGCCCGAAACGGCAAAAATAGTTCCGTCCTTATAATTATCGGCAGAATCGGTCAGGGTAAATCCTGAGATATCCAGAACAAACCCCTTATTGACCACGAACATACGATAATTCCCTTCCCCGGAAATAGTGATATGCTCCGCCCCTGTTCCAATAATGGACAGGTTACTATTAATGTGGGGCAGATCTGAAGATAATCTTAGGGTACCCTCCAATCCTTCCAAAAAAATTATCCTATGGATAACAGGATCGGCATTGGCCGTATTTATGGCCCAGCGCAGGGTTCCCCTACTGTTATCGTCGCCAAGTTCGCTTACCACAAGCTCGGTTTGCGCAATGGATGTAAAAAAACTTAGAACGGCAATTAAAAAAACGGTTATTTGGTTTCTCTTCATTCTCAATGGAATTTATACTATAAATGCTTTTTATACAACGTTATTCCTTTGTAAAATGGGCTTTACCCTTGTTCTTTCATAACGTATCGGGATCAAAATTAGTATTCCATATCCAGAATAGGGTTTATTATAGCGCCAAAGATGTGTAAGTGCCCGAAAATGTTGTGTATCCGTTTATTCGTATAGTCTTTTATTATCAACTACCTCGGCACCAACCCGCCCGAACGGGCGGCCATGCGAAATATTCAAACGAACAAAACCTTTTCTATTTTGATGCAGTACTTTTTGGAAGTACACCCAGTCAATAGGATTACAAATGGGGTATGGCCGGAAAATCTTTAGAGTGAATCCATCAAAAACTATTTTCCGGGACCTTGCCCACCACTCCTTCAAAAAATGCCGTATAAGATATGAAATCCGCCTCTTTATCATCCGTAGGGTACTGTGGCCGGGAAATTTTTACCTGCTTCCTTCCGAAGTCGAACGCCACCATTACAATGGGAACCTTGGCCGCTTTGGCAATAAAATAGAAACCGGTCTTCCATTGTGCAACCTTTTTCCTGGTACCCTCCGGCGAAAGTGCCAATCTGAACCTTTCGTTTTGATCGAATATTTTGGCCGTTGCACTTACGGTATCCATATTCCCGGTCCTATCGATAGGGGCACCTCCCATCCAGCGAAAATACCAGCCAAACGGAGGTTTAAACAGTGACTTCTTAGCTATAAAATGAATATCCTCGTTCAACACCTTCCTAATCAAAAGTCCCAAAAAGAAATCGACCCAACTGGTATGTGGCACTACAATAACAACACATTTGTCCAGCTGGGGAAAGGAGCCGACCAATGTCCACCCTAAAATCTTAAAATAGATACATTTGGCAAGGGCCTGCATTAACCATTGATTATTTAAAATATTGGGCAATCGGGGTATCCGCTACCTACCATTGGCCACCTTGATCACATTTCCCATAAGACCCGGCATTGGCTGAAACTTACGGCGTCCAAATCTAAGGAATTTTATATTTTTTTATAGATCGATTTTAATTTTTCGGGGGTTATAATGGTACGCCATTCCTTTCCAAGGGCATTTTCCCATAGGGGCACCAGGCCAAGGGCCACGTTGATCATAATTTCAAAATCATTATCGGTCAGTTCCCTACAGATGCCCTGTGGCAGTTGAATATTGTGTTTTTCCTTCATTTTATTAAATAAATCTACCCCTTCAGGATAAAACTCCTTCAAATGCCGGAACACCAAACAGTTCCCTATTCCATGTCTAACTCCCAACAAATAGGACAGGCCATAGCTCATGGCATGTGCAACCCCCACCTGCGAATAGGCGATACTCATCCCCCCATGCCAGGAAGCCATCATTAATTTATTCCTGGCCTCATCCTCCCGCAGGTCCTCCAAATATACCTCCTTGCACAATTCCAGTGCCTTTTCTCCATAGCTCTGGCTAAAAGCATTTAAAAAAGTGCCGTTAAGTGATTCTATACAATGTATAAAACAATCCATACCGGTATAAAACCATTGCTCCCTGGGCACCCCTATTGTTAAATCGGGATCCATGAGCACTTGGTCAAAAGTGGTATAATCGGAGTTTATTCCCAATTTTTTCTCGGGGCCCAGTAGAACGGTCGTCCTGGATACTTCCGCACCGGTACCGCTTATGGTGGGTATACCTACGTGGTATATGGATGATTTTTTCACCAAATCCCAACCTTGATATTGATGGGCATTGCCCTTATTGGTCAACATGATCGCCACGGCCTTTGCCAGATCAAGTATGGTCCCCCCCCCTATACCTATAATACCGGAGGGTAAATGGGCATAATCGTTCTTGATTTTCTGCACCAGGACATCTACCTGGTCCGTTTTGGGTTCCTCGTCCGCCGAAATGAATATTATCCGATCGTTGAAAATTAAGGGAATTCTAGAAACTAGCCCCGTACCTTCAAATACATCGTCTACCAAAAAAATGAACGGTGCCCCCGAATTGATCCGTTTGGGCAACAAAATCTCTCCCAACTGTCCAAAACAACCAGTTCCAAATATAACACGGGGCACCATGGGAAAGTTCTTGTAATCCGTCTTCGATCCAGGGCTTGTAATTGTATAGTTATTTTTACTCTTTATGTCCATAAACTTATTTAAGGTATTCTAAAATATCGGAGAGAGTGCTTAGGGTAAGATGATCATTGTTATACTCCCCTATCTTTACCTCTTCATGCTGCCAAGTGGTATGAAAGGGAATATGAACTGCTTTTGCCCCAATATTCATAATTGGCAATATGTCCGATTTTAAAGAATTTCCGATCATTAAAAACTCCTCTACCGGAATTTCCAAATGCTCCAATAGATTCTTGTAATTTTCTTCCTTTTTATCACTCAGAACTTCTACATGGTGAAAATATTCGGAGAGGCCGGATTTTTCCAATTTCCTCTCCTGATCCAACAAATCCCCTTTGGTCAATACTATTAGGCGATATTTATCCTTTAAAGCTTCCAAGACCTGTTCCACGCCGTCCAATAATTCCACCGGATGGGACAGCATTTCCTTGCCTAGATTCAAAATTTCCCTAATCGTTGCCTGAGAAATCCTATTATTGGACAAATCCAGGGCAGATTCTATCATGGACAGCATAAATCCCTTAATACCATAGCCATATAGTTCAAGGTTCCTGATCTCTGTTTTAAACAGTTCCTGGTCTATTTGGTTCTTGGTTTCATAGCTATCCAACAGGCTGGCAAATTTTTCTTCAGCGTCCCTAAAATACGTTTCATTTACCCAAAGGGTATCATCGGCGTCAAAACCTACCGTTCTGATATTGCCAAAATCTACTTCCATTCCTTCTTTGCTTTTTCCAAATCTTCAGGCGTATCTATTTCTATACCGGAAACACTGGTTTCGACCATCTTGATTTTTTTTCCATACTCCAAATAACGTATGGCCTCTATTTTTTCCGTCGCTTCCAATATAAGCATGGGCAATCTCTGAAAGTCCATCAGGGCACTTTTTCTAAAGGCATAGATCCCTTTATGCTTAAAATAAGGGATGTCCAATTCCCTTGATCTGGGATATGGAATCGGGGCCCTGGAAAAATAAAGGGCAAAATTCTGATTGTCCACAATTACCTTTACCGTATTGGGGTCGTTGATCTCGACCCAATCGGTTATCCTGGTCATTAAGGAGGCCAAATCTATTTCTTTTTTAAGATCCTCCTTAAAAACCTCGATTACACCGGCAAGGCTTTCCCTGTCCGTAAACGGTTCATCCCCCTGTACATTTACGATGATATCTACGTCCATGGATTCTACTGCCTCGGCAATACGGTCACTTCCACACTCGTGCTGCTTGATGCTCATTAAGGCTTTGCCTCCTATCCCGGTAATGGTATCATAAATAGTGGCACTGTCCGTAACTACATAAACTTCCTGAAACAAACCGGTTTTTACCGCTGCTTCATAAGTTCTTTGTATTACCGGTTTTCCTTGAAGGTCCTGCATTAGCTTACCCGGAAACCTTGAGGCTGCATAACGGGCCGGTATCATTGCAATTATTTTCATTTGTAGATGTTTATTGTTTTTTATCGCGATAGCTATCGGAAATCATACCTACCCTACTACATCGTTCGGACAGGTGTAATACATATATTTTCATTGATTTTGCGAAGAGATTTGGGCAATGCTCATTTAACACGAAAAGAATTTAAAATTAATGTGGATTTTTTTTCGGTCCGAACTTTCTATATAACCTATATATAAAGATCATTATAAGAAAGACCAGGAATACCGCAAGGATAGGGGCAAAAATGGACGCTGTGGTCACTACAGCCGCAGTTCCCGTTTCCACCATGCCCAAAACAGGGTTGGCCGTTCCCCCGGTGGTGGCCGTAGAGGCCAATCTGCCGGTAGCCGAAGCTCCCTTTATTGCGGTGGCCGTTCCCCCGCCCGCAATTATGGCCAAGGTCCAGGTAATCACCGGATCCAGATTGGAGGCCGTTGACACCATGACGGCCGTACCGGCCAAAGCGGCCATAGGTATTGCGAAACTATCCAGCAAATTGTCCAACCAAGGAATGAAATATGCGAAAATTTCAACGATAGTGGCAACCCCAAATGTTATTACGGCCGCCATACTGCCTACCCATTCCCAGTTTTCATTTAATTGCCAAACATCAAAATAGGAGGCCAAACTTAATGCAAACAAGGGCAAAAAAATTCTAAAGCCTACCGATGCCGCCAGTCCGATACCTAAAAATATGCTTAAAACGGTCTCAAAAGTCATAATCCCAAACTTTAATGCGAAATTAGGCTATTCCCAATCAACAAAAAAATCGTCCTTAAAACCTATAAGGTACAATTTGTGCCTTGCCCTGGTCACGGCGGTATACAGCCAGCGAAGGTATTCCTTGTCCATACCGTTGGGCAAATACGGTTGTTCCACAAAAACGGTATTCCATTGCCCCCCCTGGGACTTATGGCAGGTAATGGCGTAGGAGAATTTCACTTGGAGCGCATTAAAAAACTTATTGCCCTTTACCGCCAAAAACTTTTTGTACTTGGATTTTTCATCGGCATAGTCCTTCATAACTTCCTGGTAGAGACGGTTGCCATCCTCATAGGACAAAGATGGGGTCTCTGCCATAATGGTATCCAACAAAAGCACTGTTTCAAAGGGCTTTTGGCTGGGATAATCCACCATCTTCACCTTTACCTCCGCAAATTTAAAACCGTACAACTCTTTAATGGCAAATATCTCCAACACCTCAATGATATCCCCATTGGCTATAAAACCGGCCTCCGAGGTAGGCTTTAACCAAAAATAATTGTTCTTGACCACCATCATATAGTCTCCTGTGGCCAACTCATTTTCCAAATACAGTATCCTGTTCCTAATATTTTCATTGTACAGATTGGCCCGTTTATTGGAGCGCACTATAATGGCGGTCTCCTCTTTGCCATTTTGGGAATAGGAACCGTCTATGGCCTCCTGGATATCATTGCCATCCACTAGGCGGACTATATCGGTATAGCGACCGACCTGAAACTTAAAATCATCAAAGAACCCACTTTGCAACTGCTCCCTCAAGTTCGTTGCATTTACCAGAATTCCTGAATCCTCGGCCTGCCTTACCACCTCGTCCAACTCCAATTTTATAACTTCCTTGTTATAATTCAGGGCCAATTGATCTTCATCCAAAGCCGGACTAATATTCAAATGTACGGGTGGAAGCTGTGCCGTATCACCAATGAGGATCAGTTTACAATTATGTCCGGAATACACATACATTAGCAAATCGTCCAGGAGCGACCCATTTTCCATCAACTTGGAATCTGTGGGCGTATCCGGAATCATAGAAGCCTCGTCCACAATAAAAATGGTATTCCTATGCTTATTGGGCGATAATACGAACTGTACCCCGCCCCCACTCTGTTTTTTGGGAAAATAAATTTTTCGGTGTATGGTAAAAGCTTGGGTTCCCGAGTAATTGGACATTACCTTTGCCGCCCTACCCGTAGGAGCCATTAAAACCGCCTTCATCGTGGTCTTCCAAAGATTGGTCACAATAGTGCCCACAATGGTAGTTTTTCCAGTACCTGCAAACCCCTTCAACATAAAAACACTATCCTTTTCCTTGGACAGGACAAAACTTGCCAATTTTTGCATAGCCACTGACTGCTTGGCAGTTGGATCATGCGGAAATTTGTCTGTCAGTAGTTTAAAAAAAGTAGCATCGGTTATAGAAGTCATAGGTCTCCAAAGATAATCAGTATTTTTAAGGTCAAATACTTTTAGCATTAAAAAAAAATTGTAGATTTGTGACAACCACTAAATAAAATAGCACATACAAAATGAAGACCATTTTACAAATTTTCCTTTGGATAGCAGCAATTGTGTTGGGTTATATGATATATAACTCTGTGAACGGCCCAATTGTATTTAAGAAAGTTAAGCAAGAACGTTTTGCCAAGGTAATATCCAATTTGAAGGACATTAGAAATTCCCAAGAGGCCTATAAAACTGTAAATGGAAGATATGCAAAGGATTTTAACTCCCTGGTAAGTTTTGTTGATACCGGGAAATACACCATTACCCAGCAAAGGGATTCCTCTTATTTGGAATTCGACAAGAATTTTGGGATCGATATGTTGAAGGAAGTAAAAATCATTGATACATTAGGTACTGTTTCCGTTAAGGATTCCCTGTTCAAAAAAGACGATCGTTATAAGACCATGATGAACGTACCCTATGCCCCCAATGGCGAAAAATTTGAAATGAAGTCGACCGTCATCGAAAAAAGTGGGTACAGAGCTCCGGTATACGAGGTAAAAGTTAGCAAGGACGTAGTATTGCATGACCAACCCAAAGCTTTGTTGGCCAGGGAAAACACCCAAATCAATGTAGATGAGGTTAATGGAAATGTAATCAAGGTCGGATCTTTGACCGAGGTAAGCACCAGTGGAAATTGGCCATCTATATATGACAAACGAAACGACCAATAGCATTTTAGAAAATTCTAGATCGGAATATCATAAATTGTCCATTCAAGTTAGCTTGAATGGACTTTCTTTTTGTGTCCTGGACACACTTTCCAACACTATCCTTGCTTCCGAAAGGATAGTGTTTGAAAATGAACTTACCCCCTATGCCGTTCAAAAGGAAATAAAGCAGCTTTTTGAGAAAAATAAAATAAGGGATGTCAAGTTTTCAGAAGTCGTTGTAATTCACAGGAACAATCTTTTTAGCCTAGTTCCACAGGCACTCTTCAACGAAGATGAGCTGGCCAATTACCTAAAATTCAATGCTAAGATCCTTGCCAATGACCATCTGGAATATGATGAAATTAAAAGTCTGGACATGGTAAACGTTTATGTTCCCTTTATGAACATAAACAATTATATATACGACCTATTTGGGGAATTTGAATTTATGCACCATGGAACCATTATGATCCAAACCCTGACAAACCACCATGGAAACCAAAGCGATCCCATTTGCTATGTACACCTTATAGAGGGACATATGGACATTGCCGTTATCTCCAACAAAAAGTTGATCCTTTACAACAACTTCAGTTTTACGACCAAGGAAGATTTTATATACTATCTATTGTTTACCATGGAACAATTAAAATTGGATACGGAGACCACCAAACTGAAACTTTTTGGATCTATTGAGGAAGACGATGAACTCTATAAAATATGCCTTCAATATATAAGGGACATTTCCATTTTTATTCCCTCCAACACTTCATTTTATCATTTTGGGGATTCCGATAGTGAAACCATAGATTTTACGTTACTAAACACTCTTTAATGCGCATTATATCCGGTAAAAACAAAGGTCAAAGACTGACCGCACCAAAAAAGCTTCCTGTCCGCCCCACAACCGATATGGCCAAAGAGGCCCTTTTCAACATACTCAACAACCAATACTATTTTAACGAGCTAAGCATATTGGATCTCTTTGCAGGGACCGGAAATATCAGTTACGAATTTGCCTCCAGGGGCTCTGAAAATATTACCGCCGTGGATGCCGACCTTGGGTGTATCAAATACATTATGGCAACCTCCTCCAAAATGGACTTCCCCATTGTGGCCATTAAAAAGGATGTTTTTCAATATTTGCAGACCAAGCCCGTAAAAGCGCATATCATATTTGCAGATCCTCCCTATGACCTGTCCCCCGAAGAATTCGCCACTATTCCCAAACTGATATTTGAAAAGCAGCTTCTACTGGAAAATGGTGTTTTGGTCATTGAACATTCCAAACATACCGATCTATCGCATTTGGAGCATTTCACCAACCAAAGGAGATATGGCGGTAGTGTATTCAGTTTTTTCGAATGGACGGAACAATAATGAAAGTGTACCACCTGCGGCGGCATTAATTAAAAAAATCTTCCAATGGCATCATTCCTCAAGAAGATACCGCCCTGCGGCGGCATTAATTCGACTACGTATTTGCCTTGCAAATACTGTCCCATTAAAAAAAAGCAGGTCATAAGCCGGATTCTGTTAACCTTGAATTACTTCAAAGGCCTCCCTATCATTTATCTAGGCCAATGGTTGCCCAAAAGCTCTAACCGCCTACCCTTCAGCTCGGGCGTGCAGCCCTTTCCCGATAACTATCGGGACACTGATTTACATGGCGTTGCACCGTATAGAGTTTACCTGGTTTCACTACAGCCTTACCTGTACATACTTTCTGTTGCACTTGTCCTCATCTCGCGATGGACGGGCGTTACCCGCTATACTGCACTATGGTGTCCGGACTTTCCTCCCTGTCCTGAACTTGATTCAGGATCTTTCCGTGAGATGGCGAATCCCAAAAAGATACCGAAACAAGTTCGGTACAAGGCGATAAGGCGACCTGCTAACACAAAGGTAAATAAAAAATTTCAAGAAACTTTTTATTTACCTCACCCGTCCCGATAACTATCGGGACTGCC
>CBFGWQ010000092.1:0-14189 GCA_965652575.1 uncultured Arenibacter sp.
TATTTAGATTGAATGGGCGTTTTATGGACATAATGTATCCTGTTAAAATTAATATTAAACTTTCATTTCCTAAAAAAGGATGGTGACCGCCATCCTTTTTTAATAGCTTGGCCTAATATCAAAAATAATAAAAGTAAACCGCTTTTAAGAAGATTATCGGTAGAAGAGTTGTGTAAAATAAAGATTACCGTCGGTATTTCTCTTAACGCTTACCGCGGTGTGCGTAAACTCGCCTTCCATAGTTTTTCTGTGGTCGGCACTGGCCAACCATTTTTGAAAGGCCTCAAGGGCGGAATCATAGTCCTTTGCTACATTCTCAGAAACATAAGAGGCATTTACGGCTTGGGAAATATCCGATGCACGGGCACTAAAATTATCATGGTTAATAGTGCCCTTGGCTATCATATAATCGGTGTGCTTGTTAGCGTACTCATATGCCACCAAGCTAAAATCCAGATAGTTATACCCTAATGAAACCCGGTGTTCGTTGACGATACCGAGTAATTCCTGTTCCACTTCTACCGCATTTTCAACTTCGGAAACGGTTGCCGGCCCTATAGACTCCGTACTGCAGGAGACTGTTACAAATGCGAACAAAAGCATTACAAAATAATGCATTTTCATTTTCATATAATGTTCTATTTGTAAGTAGGAAGAAAGGGAAGAATGGGGAATTCTTAATGTTCTCGAAATTGGCTTCCAATAACCAACGATTGTAATATTACAAGAAATTATTTAGCAAGAATTCAAATAAAATGATTTATTCGATGAAATACATTTTTCATCGCCGATCCTGTAATTTAGGGGTAGGAGAATCTTTAGATCGAAATATGAAATGAACAGGGCATACACTTTTACCGGGTTTAATTTTGAACCCATTTAAACTTTTTTGATTGAAGCGAAAATCAGCATTTTTTTGTCCAATTGAAGCTCTTTTTGAGTTGCATAGCAGGGCTACGGAACAAAAAAAGGTGAAAAGTGGGCGAAAAAGAGCGATTTTTTAGCCAATTGGGAAAAGTTTAAAAGAGTTCTTATCATAAAATATTTGATGAAAGGAAAACCTTTTATCTTTACTGGACTAAATGGGTCCTTTTCATGAAAATAATTGTCCGTGTCCTGATATTTCTTTTTATAGTTGGTTGCAATCCGAAAAAAGATTCGGGAAAAACTCTGGTAGACAACTTAAACCTATATCAGGAATATATAACGGAAGTGTCCCACGGAATAATTTCCGTAAAGGCAGATGTTAGGGTAATGCTGAACCGTCCGGTCGATGCCTGGGAAAACGGAAAGGAGTTGGATAGCGATTTATTACAGGTAATGCCCAAGACCAGTGGCAAGGTAATAGCTTTGGACGGCAGAACTATTGCCTTTGTCCCCGACCCCGATGCCGGTTTTCGGCAGGACACTACCTATAGGTTTTCTTTGAATCTTGGAGCTGTTGTAAGCGGGGTACCAGAGGAACTGCGCGAGTTTAATTTTGAGGTAAGGACATTGAAACAGCAGTTTAACGTCTATACCCAAGCCCTACAATCCTATTCCAAGGATTATCAATATTTGGAAGGACAATTGAAAACTGCCGATCTATTAAGTTTGGAAAAGGCCAGGCAATTGTTGCAAGTAACGCAAAAAGGGAAAAAGGTGCCTGTGAAATTTGATGCCTCTACAGATGAAGGAAACCAATTTTATTTTAAGATAGATAGTATTCAGCGGTTTACCGAGGATACCGATCTGGAGGTTGTATGGGACGGTACGGCCATGGATATTGAAAGTGCCGGGAAGAATATTATAAAAATACCGGGCAAGAGCAATTTTAGTATTCTGGATATTGGCCTTGAAACCGGGGAAAAACAAATCATAAATATCAATTTTTCGGACCCCTTAAAAAAAGGACAAAACTTTAAGGGCCTGGTAGTATTGGAAGGCGATGGCAACCTTAAATATGATGTAGTTGGCAATATACTAAGGATATATCCTTCCAAAGAGATGAGTACAACACTAAAGCTCGAGATTTTTGAAGGTATTGAAAGTATTGATGGCTACAAGCTTAAAACCAGGCTTACAGAGCGGGTAGCGTTCGACCAAATAAAACCCGAGGTCCGACTGTTATCAAACGGAACAATTTTACCATCCTCCAATAATCTAAAAATAAATTTTGAGGCCGTAAATCTGAAGTCGGTCCACCTAAACGTCTATAAAATTTTTGAAGGCAATATTCTGCAGTTCTTACAGGGCAATGATCTTAACGGGAGTTACAATCTAAAAACGGTAGCGCGGCCAATAGCCTCCAAAAGGTTGGATTTGGAAGAAGGCCTTGGCTATAATAACGGCAAATGGGCCGCACATGCCATAGATTTAAGAACCCTTATTGCACCTGAGGCAGGGGCCATTTATAGGGTTGAATTTAGTTTTAAACCCTCCTATAGCCTGTACAAATGTGAAGGCACCAATTTTGAATTGGAAGTTCCATCGGAAGATGATTTTGATCAAGAAACGGAAAACAGTTCATGGGACGGAGTAGAATCCTATTATGAAGATTATTACCTTAATTATGACTGGAATCAACGGGATAATCCTTGCCATACCTCCTATTACTATGATAAAACGGTAGGTACCAATGTTCTGGCCTCGGATATGGGGATAACCGTAAAAAAAGGGGTAAACAAGAGTTATTTTGTGGCGGTCAATAATATTGTAAATACGGAACCCATTGCAGGGGCCAAGGTTACTTTCTATAATTATCAGCAACAGCCCATTGGGCAGATTACAACAGGGCAGGATGGCACCACTATTTTTGATTCCGATCATTTGGCCTACTTTGCCGTAGCGGAGAGCAACGGTCAAAAGACCTATGTAAAACTCAATGACGGCAACGCATTGTCCGTAAGTAAGTTTAATGTTGACGGGGTTGCACTACATAGGGGTATAAAAGGTTTTATTTTTGGGGAGAGGGGGGTCTGGCGCCCTGGCGATACACTATTCCTTTCGTTTATATTGAACGATAAGGCCAATAAACTTCCTGAAGGGCATCCCGTAAAATTGGAATTGATCGATCCTTACAATAAGTTGGTTCACAGAGAAGTAAGGACGAATTCCCTCAACAATTTTTATAATTTTATTTTAAGTACGGACGAAAATGCGCCTACCGGCAATTGGTTGGCCAAGGTTTCGGTAGGAGGGGCCACTTTTACAAAAACCATTAAGATAGAAACAATCAAGCCAAATAGGTTAAAGATCAAGACGGCGTTTGAAGATGAGGTGTTGTCCGGCGGGAAACCCATTGAAGGGAAGCTGGAAGTGGCTTGGCTCCACGGAGCGGTCGCCAAAAATTTAAAAGCGGATATCACAGCCAAGTTCAAAGTGCGGACAACAACTTTTAAAAATTTTCCGGCCTATGTTTTCGATGATCCCACAAGGGCTTTTACGGCCGAAGATCAAATAGTATTCAACAGTACTGTAAATGCTGAGGGCAAAGCCGCCTTTTCGTTAAATCCGCAAATTAATGATCAGGCCCCGGGAATGCTTACTGCAGCATTTGTTACCAAGGTTTATGAAAATGGGGGAGATTTTAGTACGGATGTTTTTACAAAGCAATTTTCGCCCTTTGATACCTATGTGGGCCTAAATGTACCCAAAGGCGATAAGACCAGGGGTATGTTGCTCACAGATGAATCCCATAAATTTGAAGTGGTAACGGTAGATAAATTGGGGAATGCCAAAGCCATAAACAATTTAAAGGCAACTATTTATAAAGTGAGCTGGAGATGGTGGTGGGAAACATCTGCCGATAACCTTTCCAATTTTAGCAGTAGTGGCTATCAGGAAAAAGTTTTGGAAAAGACCATAAGCACTAATTCCACTGGTAAGGCAACTTTTAATTTTGAGCTAAAATATCCTGAATGGGGAAGGTATTTGGTAAGGGTGGAAGATCCAAATGGTGGGCATGCAACCGGAAAGACAGTTTATATAGATTGGCCTGGATGGGCCGGAAAATCCATGAAGAACGATCCTTCCGCAGCCACTATGTTAACGTTCTCTACGGATAAGGAAGTTTATAGGGTAGGGGAAACGGCCATAGTTACCTTTCCTGGTTCGGAAGGTGGCAGGGCATTGGTTACCGTGGAAAATGGCAGCGAAGTACTGCATTCGCAATGGGTAAAATCCGAAAAAGGGGAAACAAAATTTGAAATTCCCATATCCGAATTGTATACTCCGAACGTTTACATCAATATAAGTTTGCTACATCCGCATGCCACTACTTTAAACGATTCCCCAATACGGATGTACGGGGTAGTCCCAATATCGGTAGAAGATCCTTTGACCAAACTGCAACCGGAAATTACTATGCCCGATGTTTTAAGGCCTGAGGAAAATATTACGCTCAAAGTAAGAGAGAAACAGGGTAGGGCCATGACCTATAGTATTGCCATGGTAGATGAAGGTTTACTGGATCTAACCCGATATAAAACTCCAAATCCATGGGATACTTTTTATGCCCGGGAAGCTCTTGGTGTCAGGAGCTGGGATATATATGACGATGTAATTGGGGCCTATGGTGGAAGAATAAATCAGGTATTTGCCATTGGTGGCGACGGGGAATTGGCCGGGGCCAAAAATAAAAAGGCCAATCGCTTTGAACCTATGGTGGTTTATTTGGGGCCCTTTAGCTTGGACAAAGGGGAGACAAAATCGCATAAAATAGATATCCCCAAATATGTGGGATCGGTACGGACCATGGTCATAGCCGGAAATTCAGGGGAAGCCGCATACGGCATGGCAGAAAAAGCAACCCCGGTAAGAAAACCACTCATGGTATTGGCTTCCCTTCCAAGAAAGATTACCCCGGGGGAGACGGTAACCTTACCGGTTACGATTTTTGCTATGGAAAAAAAGGTGAAGGAGGTAAAGGTAGAAATTAAACCAGATCCTTCCTTTAATGTAGAAGGAAAGACCGTACAGCAGGTTTCTTTCACCCAGCCCGATGAGAAAATGGCCTATTTTCAGCTAAAGGTGGCCGATTATAAAGGTATCGGCAAGGTAGTGGTAGAAGCTTCGGGCAATGGGGAAAGGGCCTCTTTTGAGGTACCAATAGATGTGGTGAATCCCAATCCGTTGACTACGGTTACCGAAGATATGGTACTGGATGCTGCCAGTAGCGGACAAATTGATCTTGAAACTTTTGGCATTCCCGGCAGCAATAGTGCAGAGGTGGAATTTTCCACCCTTCCCCCCATGAATTTTAATGGAAGAATGCAATATCTGATCCAATATCCGCATGGGTGTTTGGAGCAGACCACTTCCAGTGCCTTTCCGCAGTTGTATATAGCGGATATCTTCGATATCAACACAACAAGGAAAAAAGAGATACAGCAAAATGTGGAGAGTGCCATAAAAAGGGTGGGTAGCCATCAAACTCCAAATGGGGGCTTCACCTATTGGCCAGGACAAAATTATACGGATGATTGGAGTTCATCCTATGTAGGCCATTTTTTATTGGAGGCAGAGAAAAGGGGATATGTCTTGCCCCTGGGATTCAGGTCTTCCTGGTTAAATTATCAGCAAAATACGGCCAGACAATGGAGGTCGGGGGCGGCATCTTCAGATTTGGCACAGGCATATCGTCTATATACCTTGGCACTTGCCGGAAATGCAGATATTGCTTCAATGAACAGGTTAAGGGAGATGCCCAATCTGTCCAATGAGGGGAAATTCCGCTTGGCGGCTGCCTATGCACTAATTGGCCAAGAGGTCGTGGCGCAACAAATCATCAAATTGGCAAATTATGATTTTTCGGAGGGTAAATATGATTACCAAACCTATGGATCTTCTGTTCGCAATAGGGCAATGGCATTGGAAACCTTTGTGCTTTTGAAGGAGAAGGTAAAGGCTCGGGAAATGGCCGGGATTTTGGCGCAACGTTTAAGTTCCGATAGTTGGATGAGTACCCAAAGTACTGCCTATTGCCTCCTGGCAATGGCCAAATTTGCCGATATGATAGGGGGCAAGGGAATTAAGGCCAGTATAACCGTCAATGGAAACAATACTTCAATAAACACCAATAAAACCTTGGCCAATACTGGATTGGGAATTAGAACGGGCACCAACACCCTCAATATAAAAAACACTGGCGAAAATCTGCTCTATGTGAGCATCATTAAAAATGGTATTTTGCCCGTGGGAGAGGAGAGGGAGCTGCAAAGGAATTTAGTGGCCAATGTGGTCTTTAAGGGACGGAACGGCACTCAATTGGACCCATCATCAATAATGCAGGGAACGGATTTTGTTGCAGAAGTTTCGCTTACCAACACCAGGGCAGAAGTGGTTGAAAATGTAGCATTGTCCCAGATATTTCCGAGTGGCTGGGAAATAGTAAATACCAGGTTCACGGATTTTGGCGATTTTGCCGAAAATGAGGTGACCTATACGGATTTGAGGGATGATAGGGCCAATTTTTATTTTGATATGAAGAAGAGCGAAACAAAAGTATTTAGGGTTTTGTTGAACGCCTCTTATTTGGGCAGGTATTACTTGCCCGGAATACAGGCAGAGGCCATGTACAACAACGATTATGCCGTGCGTACCAAGGGCCAATGGGTAGAAGTGGTACAGTAATTGTCGCGATGGGCCCTAAAAAATAAGCGTCCTTTAACGCAACCATTTTGTGTTTTTTGCATTTAAGAATTAAACATAAATAGTATCACATGAAACATCCATGATTAAAGGTTTTGTCACACGGCGGAATGATTATTTGGATGTTACATGTGACATTTGAAAAACAATAAATATAAACACATGAAAAAAATGATTTGGTTTTGGCTCTTTGGAGCAATTGCATTTAGTAGCGTATTGATAGGCTGTAGTTCGGATAATTCCATTGAATGTCCTGCCGATTTTGAAGGGGCACTCGTTGAGGAGGAGAACGCGCTGCTCGGAACCTGGGAGCTGACCGCCATATTGGCCGAAAAGGAAGTAGATATTACCGATGACAATGAGTCCAATGCAGGAAAGGATATTTATGCGCAATATACCGATTGCGAAAAGGATGCCGAGTATACTTTTGGTCCCGGCCGTGCCTATGAATTCGCCCAAGGGCAAAATGCAACAAATTGTACCAATAAGCTTAAGATTGAGGGTACCTGGAAACTTTCCACTGATATCCTCGGCTTGATCGGTAATTGTTCCCAACAAAATATAAAAATTGTTTTTAATGGGGATAAATCTGCCTTTACCACCACTTCCAATTATGACATAACGGATGTAAATAATGGGCAGATCGTTCAAACGGACGTTACATTTACCTATACCAAAACGGTAGCGGACAATTAATTGGTCCTGAGTAAATTATTTCGGGGCAAGCCTGTCTGTCCGACAAAGGCAGGCAAGCGTCGGGGTATTTTAATCTTGATTATCGAGTAAAAAATGATATCATCCTAATGTTTCCAAATTATTTTTGGCGGCATAGGATGATATTATTAAATTATTAAACGAGTTCATTGCCCTCCCACTTTAATGAAGCTGTTTTGATCCTCTTTCTGGGATGGTTCAACTTCATGAGGTTGGTTTTCCTTAAGTACCTTGCTAAAAACAAGGGCACCAATTTCCTTTACGGGCATATATAGCTTGGATTCCTCAATCGATTCTTGCTTTACAAATCCAAGTTGGTTATTGGTCCTGTCAAAAAATACCAACAGTGCACCCAGGATTACAGCCACCTTGAGAGCGCCAAATATTCCTCCCGCTATTTTGTTCAGTAGTCCCAACATGGCAAAATCGGCAATTTTGGTCAATAATTTTCCGGCCATATTTACTACAAGGACAATAAGTATAAAGGTGATCAGGAAGGAAGCAGTGTTCATATAGCGTTCATTCCACTCCATATTTTTGGAAAGATACTCCCCTACAATGTAGGAGAAATGAATGGCGCCGTACAAACCGGCAACAAGGGCGATCAAAGATGCCAATTCCACAAAGAGACCATTTCTAATTCCCTTGTATAGGCCGTATAGTAAAAGTAGTCCAATAATAATATCCAATACACCCATACAAAAGTCTTTTGACAAATATAAAACTTTGATTTGTACCTTTGAACAATTCTATTCTGTTTGGATAATTGAATCCGTCAACAGATCCAAATTAAGATAAATGACGATGTCTAGAGATACACAATTAAAAGATAGGTGGGAGATTTTGGTAAAAAAACTGTCCTCCCAATTTGCGGACAACGATCCCCTGGAGTTGGATGCCATTATATACTTGGTAGGTGTCCAGGAACTGGGGCAAATTCATAAAACTTTTAAGAAGGATGAAAAATTAAATCTAATGCATATAGCTATCTGTAGGTTGTTGGAACCTTATGGGTATTATGAATTTGATTTTTTTGATGAAGATGGTTGGCCCCATTACAATATTAAGGAAGCGCTGCCCCCATTGAAGGCCGGAGAACAATCCGTATTAATGAAGGAAGCCCTGGTTGGCTATTTCTTGGAAAAGGAATACATTGTTTAGCTATGGAACCTAAAAAACCTTATTATGCAGTAATATTTACCTCCATTACAACGGAAGATGGTAAGGGGTATTCGGAAATGGCCCAAAGAATGGAATCTTTGGCGAAAAAGCAGACAGGTTTTCTAGGTTTTGAAAGTGCCAGGGACCAAATGGGGATCAGTGTGAGTTACTGGGATAGTCTGGAGGCAATAGCGGATTGGAAAGCACAGGCGGATCATTTATTTGCCCAAAAAAAAGGCATGGAAGAATGGTACAAATGGTACAAGGTCCGTATTTGTTTGGTGGAAAGGGAATATGAATTTAGGAAGGGATAGGGGTTCGGACAATGGAATAACGATCTTTCATCGGAGGAAGGGGCTGGTACAAAAGTATCCTTGGAAATGGCTTGTCCTTATTTTACTGTTCCTTGCCTATTATTTTTGTTTGCCCAAACAATTATTTCATACCCCCTATGCTACCGTTGTCGAGAGTAGGTCGGGCAAGCTTTTGGGGGCGCTCATTGCCGAGGACGGGCAATGGAGATTTCCCGAGGTGGATAGTGTGCCCTATAAATTTGAGACCTGTATCTTAAATTTTGAGGACGCCCATTTTTACCGGCACCCTGGTTTTAATCCCGTTTCCATTGGCAAGGCCTTTATAAACAATATATTGGCAGGGAAAACGGTCAGGGGGGGCAGTACCCTTACGCAGCAGGTGATACGTTTATCCCGTGACCACAAAAAGCGCACCTATTGGGAGAAGGTAAGGGAACTGGTTTTGGCTACGAGATTGGAATTGGGATATTCCAAGAAGCATATTTTAAAATTATATGCCAGCCATGCCCCTTTTGGCGGCAATGTGGTAGGCTTGGAGGCGGCGGCCTGGCGTTACTTTGGGATGCAGCCCAGTCAATTGTCATGGGCAGAAGCAGCTACTTTGGCCGTATTGCCCAATGCCCCAAGTTTAATTTACCCTGGTAAAAATCAAACAGAACTGTTGAAGAAGAGAAATAGGTTGCTCCATAAATTATTCGATAAAAATTTAATAGATAGCACCACTTATCAACTGTCACTTCTGGAGGAACTGCCTAAAAAGCCTTACCCATTACCGGATGCATCCCCTCATTTGGTCCAGTATTTGGCCAAGAAATATAAGGGAAGGAGGATTTTGACCCACGTGGATGAAAACCTGCAGGCCAGTATTAACGGCATTGTAAATAAACATTATAAAAATTTGAAGCAGAATGGGGTTTATAATGCGGCAGTGCTGTTGATGGATGTAAAAACACGTAAGGTACTTTCCTATGTGGGCAACACAGCAACGGATAATGAACATGAAAAGGATGTGGATATGGTGCAGGCCAATCGCAGTACGGGCAGTATCCTAAAACCTATATTGTATGCCGCCATGATGCATGAGGGGGAATTGTTGCCCAACATGCTAATACCGGATGTTCCGACCCAAATAGCCGGTTATTCCCCAGAGAATTTTAATGAAAGCTATAGTGGCGCAGTAGAGGCAGACATGGCGTTGGCCAAGTCCTTAAATGTTCCGGCTGTACGCCTGTTACAGTCCTACGGACTGGAAAAATTTAGGGATCAACTGGATCTATTCAACCTAAGGGGCCTGGATAGGTCCGCCGATCATTACGGCCTAACATTGATCCTCGGTGGGGCGGAAAGCAATCTATGGGATCTGTGCAAGACCTATGCCTCCTTGGCATCGACCGTGAACCATTTTAACACCACCTCCAGTGAGTACTATACCAAGGAATTTGTAGAACCGATCCCAACAACGGAAGCTAAAGTAGATTTTGGTGCCAAATCTACCGAGGCCACTATTTTTGATGCAGCGAGCATCTACCTTACGCTAGAGGCCATGAAAAAAGTAAATAGGCCCGAGGGTAGCGAATCCTGGGAATTTTTTGATTCCTCCAAACAGATAGCCTGGAAAACAGGGACCAGTTTTGGAAACAAGGATGCCTGGGCCATTGGCATTACCAAAGATTATGTAGTTGGGGTGTGGGCCGGAAATGCCGATGGGGAAGGGAGACCAAATGTTACCGGACTTACCAGTGCCGCACCAATTTTATTCGATGTATTCGATGTTCTGCCCAGGTCTTCCTGGTTTCAAAAGCCATTGGACGAGTTTACCGAAATAAAAGTTTGCTCGGAAAGTGGTTATCTGGCTACCGATATATGCCCCAAAACGGTAATTTCCATTCCCAGAAAGCAAAATTTTGTAAGGTCATGCTCGTATCATAAGTTGGTACATTTAAATGCCCAAAGGCAGTTCAGGGTCAATTCCTCCTGTGCGGATCTGTCACAAACAGTAAGCGAACCATGGTTTGTATTGCCACCATTGATGGAATACTATTATAAAAAAGGACACCCTTCCTATAAAACTTTGCCACCTTTTTTGGAAAATTGTAAAGAAACCAATACTGAGGCCATGGAGTTTATATATCCAAGGAACGGAAGTAGAATTACCTTGGCAAGAAACTTTGAAGGCAGGAAGAACGAATTAATAGTGAAATTGGCCCATATTAAACCGTCAACGCCGGTTTACTGGTATTTGGATGGGAAATTTATGGGACAGACTGCGGACTATCACGAAATAGGGTTGATGCCTACACCCGGAGATCATGGAATTACGGCAGTTGATGCCCTAGGTAATGAAATTGTTGTTATGATAACGATAGAGCAATAATAGCACTTTGATTTGGACCGATAATCAGTTACCTTTAATGGCAGTGATGATAATAAAATTATTACCGTTTCAATAAAAGGATACCCTATAAAAAATGACAAAAAATATTCGATTTTCTAATCTGGATAGGAAAAAAACGATTCAAAAACTAAAGGAGGATTCCTTTGATCTGGTAGTTATTGGCGGGGGCATTACCGGCGGGGGTATTGCTCTGGATGCCGCATCCAGGGGTTTAAAAGTGGCTTTGGTAGAAAAAAATGATTTTGCATCGGGAACCAGTAGTAAATCAACTAAATTGATTCATGGCGGACTGCGATATCTAAAACAATTTGATTTCTGGTTGGTGAAGGAAGTAGGTTCCGAAAGGGCCATAGTACACAATCTGGCGCCACATTTGGTATTGCCCGAGAAAATGTTGTTGCCCTTGATAGAAAATGGGTCTTATGGCAAATGGCTTACTTCCATTGGTTTAAAGGTCTATGATATTTTGGCCCAGGTGACAGGCGATGACAAGCGTAAAATGTTGGAGAAGAAAGAGGCCTTGAAATTGGAGCCATTGTTGCCCAAAAAGATACTGAAAGGGGCAGGGTATTATGCGGAGTACAGGACAGATGATGCCCGACTAACCATGGAGACCATAAAGACCAGCCTGCAATATGGTGCCCTGCCCCTGAATTATGCGGAGGTAACGGACTTTATTTATGAGGAGGATATGGTGGCAGGGGTCAAGGTAAAGGACACCGTCTCGGATACTGAATTTTCTATAAGATCCAAATATGTAATAAGTGCTGCAGGACCTTGGGTAGACGAACTTAGGGGGATCAATAATTCCAAAAAAGGAAAGCGCCTGCATCTTACCAAGGGAGTGCATTTGGTTTTCCCCTATGAAAAATTACCTATAAAGCAATCCGTTTATTTTGATATTCCTGACGGGCGGATGATGTTTGCAATTCCAAGGGGCAAGATTACCTATATTGGTACTACGGACACAAATTTTAATGAGAACAAGGATAATGTAAGGGTCGATGTGGCCGATGCCATTTATTTAATATCCGCTGTAAATAATATGTTTCCAAAGATAAATCTGGAAATGGGGGATATCATCTCCTCATGGGCCGGACTAAGGCCACTTATACACGAAGAAGGGAAGTCTGCCTCTGAACTATCGCGAAAGGATGAAATTTTTACCTCAGATTCCGGCCTTATAAGTATTGCCGGGGGAAAGCTGACGGGTTATCGTAAAATGGCAGAGCGCGTGGTGAACAGGGTAGCCAAAAAAATGGAAGAAGATTATGGAATTAACGTAAAGCCTTCCGATACGGAACATATTCCCTTATGTGGAAACGATTTTAAAAAGTATAAACAGGTTAAGAAATATATTGCAGAAGTCCATGAAAGATTAATTCCAGAGGGATTTTCCCAATACGATGCCTGGTACTTGGTAACCAATTATGGAAAACAGACCGAAACAATTCTAAAGTACTATGCTGAACAGCAGGTAGACGACCATATTTTGGGTATGGCCAAGGCCGAATTAAGGTTTACCATTGAAAATGAAATGGTACAAACGCCCATGGATTTTTTTATACGTAGAACGGGAAGGCTATACTTTGATATAGCTAGCATTAAAAATTTGATGGAACCCATTCTGGCCGAGTTCAAATCTATATATAAATTGGATGATACGGTCATCAAGACCTACCGGAAAACCTTGGAACGGGAAATTAAGGAGCATTCCAATTTTTCATTGGACCGGATTTAAGAACAGTGGTGAGGGCGATCTTTGGATGCCCAAAGGGAACAAATATTCGGGTCAATCCAGCTTTTCGGTAAGTTCTTTAAAAACTTTTTTCGGGTTTTTATTTTCATATAGCACCTCGTAAACGGCTTTTAGAATTGGGGTTTTTGATTTGTTCTTGTATTTTGAAACAATTAAATGGGCACTTTTGGAGGCATAATATCCCTCCGCTACCATTTTCATTTCCATCATGGCACTTTTTACGGTGTAACCTTTGCCGATCATGTTCCCAAACATACGGTTGCGGCTAAAAACGGAGTAGCCCGTTACCAAAAGGTCCCCTAAATAGGCAGAGTCGTTTATGTTGCGCTTCATCTTATGAACCCGTTTTATAAACCGTTTCATTTCCCTTATGGAGTTGCTCATAAGTACGCTTTGAAAGTTGTCGCCGTAGCCCAGCCCATGGGCGATTCCGGCAGCAATGGCATAAATGTTCTTTAGCATGGCTGCATATTCCGTCCCGATAATATCGTCCGAGATTTTGGTCTTTATGTAGTCGCTGCTTAGATGTTTGGCCACCAGCTTGGCTTTTTCTGTATCCGCACAGGCTATGGTTAAATAGGATAAACGTTCCAGGGCCACTTCCTCTGCATGGCATGGTCCTGTAATGACACCGATATTTTCAAAGGGAACCTTATAATTAACATGAAAGTGCTCTCCTACTATCAAACTGGATTCCGGAACAATGCCCTTTATGGCAGAAAAGATTATTTTACCTTTAATATCAGCGGTCATTTGCTTTAATTCGCTCTCCAGAAAAGCGGAGGGAATGGCAAAAATAAGGACATCGGCATCCGCAATAGCCTCATTAATATTGTCCGTGAGATTTAATTGCTCTATATGGAACTCTACCGAACTGAGGTAATTTGGGTTGTGTTTCTGTGTCCTTATGTGCTCAATTGCATCAGTATTTCTCATGTACCAATTAACTACATCGGCATTCTCTGTCAACATCTTAACAATGGCAGTTGCCCAACTGCCACCACCCAACATTGCAAACTTTATATTGTTTTTCATACATTTAAATTTTTGTAATTATTTGAAAATAAGCTAATCATAAAATTGAGAACGTATGTAACCGCTACGCTCTCACATTAAACCAGCCTGCCGGCAAGGCAGGAATTTTAAACATTGCCTCCCGATAGCAATCGGGATGTGAAGTAATTTTTAAAATTTATTAATGCTTGTTTCATATGTG